>JAIOPF010000346.1 GCA_021414045.1 Deltaproteobacteria bacterium
GGCTCGTCTTCGCCAAATTTTCCCGACCCACCGCCCGGGTCTTGTTCAGCGAGAAGGCCGTGGTCGCCATTCACGAAGGTCAGCCCTGCCTGATGTTCCGCATGGCCAATGCCAGGACCAATCAGATCATCGAGGCGGACCTGCATCTCGCCGTGTTGCGCGATGAAAAGACTCGTGAAGGGGCCTCGCTACGGCGTTTCCACGAAATGAAGTTGGTGCGCCACCATACCCCGGTCTTCGCGCTGAGCTGGCTCGCCATCCATCCCATCGACGCCGCGAGCCCGCTCCATGGGCAGACCTCGGAAAGCCTGGACGAGGTGGGAGCCGAGATCGTCGCGAGTTTTTCCGGCATCGACGATACCTTCTTGCAAACCGTCCATAAGCAGCACTCCTACATGCCCGACGAGATCGAATGGGACGCCGTTTTCGAGGACGTCATCGCGGAAACTCCCAGCGGCGAGTTCACCATCGACTACCGAAAATTCCACCAGACCCGCAAATTGACTTGAGCGCCCGGCTCGGCTATCCCCAGTTCATGTCCAAACTGAACGAGCTATTGCAGAGCATCTTTCCCCATCCCGACAATTTCGGCGCGCTACTGGGATACGACCTCGAATCCTATTCCGCGGGCATGGCGCGGACTTCCCTGCAAATCGAAGACAGGCATCTCAGCCCGTCAGGCGCCACCCACGGCGGCGTCATTTCGGCTTTCGTCGATTTTTCGAGGGGAGCGGCGGTCTTCTCGAAATTGGCGAAGGGCGAGAAAACCTCGACCATCGAATTCAAAATTAACTATTTGACGCCCGTCAAACTCGGGGAAAAAATCTTCTGCGACGCCAAGCTCAAGTTCAAGGGAAGGTCTCACGCCGTGGTCGAATGCCATGTCTTCCGGGAAGAGGGAAAAGACGTGGCCTTTGGGGTGGGGACTTACAATATCTATTGAAGACAGCTGGCACGATGACCCGCCTTAAGACCACCTTACACACCGATAACCCCTTATTTTTCAAGTCCCTGAGAGTGCCCCCCTCGCCCTAAAATTGGGGGCGAAAATATTTAGGACCCCGAGGCAACTCGAGCAACCAGAATGAGGATAATTTCAGGAGAGGGAGGTGGGGATGGCTTTTCGCGCACTATTGGTTTTTTGGCTTTTGGCGGGCTCCGCCTGTTCAGCGGGCCTCATGGGCTCCAGTGCGGTGGGAGGCAGCCCCAGCGAAGTCTCGAACGAGATTTCGAACACCTCCCCAACCACGACGAAATCCTCTCCCGACGATTCTAGCGATACCCTAGCCGCGGCGCCCATCCCCGCCTCTCTTCCGCTCACTGGCGGCACGGCCCCGGGCACGCCCACCAACGCAAGCTCCTATTACATGCTTCCCGGCAATAGCCCGCGCATCGCCTCCGCCGGCGGAGGCAGCGGCGTTCTTTCCGCCCCCACCGACGACGATAAAGTTCACGTGAATTGCAACCACCTTGCCTATCTTGAAGAGGTCAAAGACCCTCCAGAGGAGATCGTCTCTCATAACGAAACTCCTTGGAATATTCTTGAGGGAAAAACCTTGCGGCGTAAGTTGCTCGTCCTACGCAAAGGCGATGCCGAACCCGAGGACCTGCAGGTGAGGGTCTATCGCGCCAGCCCGGACGAACAGCGGGTCGTCTACCGCGATTACGTCTTCGCTCAATTGGGCGCCCAAGGCCAAGAGCTCGAAATCGAGATCGAAAACCCCCAATTCGGGGAAATCGTGAAGGTTTTTTATTCGGCACCAAAACCCTCCGCCGATCCGCTAGACCGCGTCTCGAAAAATTGCGCTCAGTATCGTTTTGACGGTTTGGAATCGAAATGGACTCCCGCCCCTTACGAAGAATACGCCCAAGGTCCCTTAAGCCGAGTCTATGTCAACCAAATGGGTTCCTTTCCCATCCAGGTGATTCCGTCGAAGCATCCCGGCATTCCCGGCATTCCTCTATTTAAAAAATAGCGGTTCCTTGATAAAAAGCCGCTAGAGGCTAAAAGCACTCGAAAAATTCCCAAGAATTTGCTCGGCCAATTGGGAGTTTTGCGCGGCGGAAATCATGACCGTCGCCCCGTTCTGGCAAAGCCCGCCCAAATCGACGCCCGCAAAGACGGCGTTGGGATCCACCTGGACTAAGAGCTGAGTCTCCTCTCCTGAGACTACCGATACGCCCTCATCTCCGGCATCGACTTCCAGCGCCGTTCCATCGGCCTGAAGCTGGACGTTCAGGACGCACTTGCTGCCGCCTTTGCGGGCTTCCCCCTCCAGCAATATCGAATTCCCCTGCAAGGGCGGATTCCCGGTCATTCCCAAGGTCAAAGCAAGGCTGGAATAATCTCCCGGCGCCATGTCCTCCAATACCGCTAGCCCGCTCGCGGTCTCGGAAAAAATATCGGCGCTAAAAGCTTCCTCGACCGAAGCTTCGCCCAACTGCATTTGGGAAAAAGACAAGGCAAAATGCGTGAAGGTGAGGATGAAGCCGTCGTGGCTCACCACTGGCGTCGAGCTCTCCAGCCCGGAGAGTTGCAAAGACAAGTTCGCCGAGCCCGGCTCGTCGTCGAAATTCCCTGGCCCAGTCGCGCAGGCAAACAGGGTGAAAAACGCGGGAATGACCCTCAAATATTTCCAAATCGGCATAGAACCTCCTAAAATTATCAAATCACGAAACCAAGGGACCTAACGTACGACCAGGCAATCGGATACCGGAGTATCCGCGGGCAGGCCCTCCAACTGAATAGTCGCCGGAGTGACCAAGAGATCATGCCGGCTGACTTGGTGATGGACGACGGACCCGTTCACCTCATGGTCGTGGCCCCCGCTTTCCTCATGGATGGCGCGACGCAGGATGCAACCGACACGCCCCTCCGAAAAGGCCTGGCGCAAGTCGGCCCGCGGACTCGTGAGCACCGAGCGGTAAAGCGTATAGGCTTCCATCATATCCATGAGGTCCTGAAGGTTTTCGAAAGAACAGGGTGCCCCGGAATACAGATACATTTGAAGGCCTTCCAAGGTCGAGAGTATAGTCCTGAGCTCCGGATTCGCCATCACCGAAGAATAATTTCCTTCATTCTGCAGATTAGGAATCAGCGAGAAAATCGAGGTCGCGGTCGGCGCATCGGAAGCCATCACGCGATTCCCATCGATGCGACAGGAGCCTCCGCGCAAGACCTAGTGCAACCGGCAGTATTCCTGCCTAGCGTCCTGAATCACGAAACGCTCCGGGCGAGCCGCCTCGGGAGAACATTGCGGAGCCGAAAAAGAAAGCGGCCCCGCCAACCGAGACGGAATCAAGGTCGGAACCAACCACCGGCCGCCGGAAGCCGAACCTAGTGGGCGTAATCTCGGCGCGGACGCGGGAGGAGGAAGATCGGGCGGCGGCGCGCTGGGAGGCGATGGACTCTCCTCGGATCGACTGCAACCACTCAAGAAGATAGCCGCCGCGGCGACTCCTAAAATTACCGGTAACATATCTTAAGCTCCTATTCCATCGCAGGACGCCGCGACTTCTTCACTCGAGAAATCCTCGGTTTCCCGCGCTTCGTCGGAAAAATCCGAATCTTGTTTGGAAACGACGGTCTCCCGGAACTCCCCCTTTTTCTTGACCTTGGGCTTTGGACGACGTTTTTTTTCTTTGGCGGCGAGGAGAGTCGCCAACTGCTGCAACAACAGCTCATCCCGAGCGGTATCCTCCGTTTCGCCGGTTTTCTTCCCGGGCTTGGCGAACAGCAGGCTCAGAAAACCCATCAAGGACTTTTCCAGCCTCTGCAGCAAACCTGGATTGAAGCGAGGCAGGAGGGGTGCATTGAATCCCATCGGAGCCAACATCAAGCCCAAGCCCTGGATTGCAGACTCTTTGCCCGCGGGAAGACCACGCATCCCAGCCCCGGAAAGGTTGGCGAGCAGCTGCAACCCGAGCAGAACCTCCATTCCTTTCCCGGCGCTGGAAGTTCCGAGCAAGATCATCAGGGCCGCCAGTTCTTTCGGCGACTCCCCGGCCAGACTCGCCACCAGGGCTCTCAGTTGAGGCGGAAGGGATTGGAGCAATTCAGGATTCTGCATCGCCTCTTGGACGAGACCGCCGATGGCTTCGGCGAGGACGGCGTTCAATTTCAAGGAGCCGGTTTGGGCGCCGGGTTGCTTCAAGGCCTGCTGCAGGGTTTCTTGCAACCTCTGCAAAGAATGTTCGGCGGCCAATTCCTCTCGCGCCTCGGTACGGGGAGAGGAGGCTTTGCCGTCGGGCGTTCGCCCGCCCCCGTAGGAAGCGGAATGCCCGGAGATCGCGGCGCCCTCCCGGGGATTCACGGGCGCGTCCTTCGCGGCCTGAGATGGTGGTCTTTGCGGAGGCAGGAAATTTTGCAAAACCCTGGTCCAGGAAAGGTTGTTCGCTGCTTGCGGCGAGAAGAATCGGGCCGTTCCGGAATTGACGTTTTCGCCGCGAGGTCCCTGACCTTGCCCGCGCAGCAGGGCCGATTCCCTCGGCTCGGAACGCGGCCCCGCGGTCTCGCGTCCCGATTGCGGAGCAGCCCGGCTCTCCGGCTGTCGGGAAGTCTCGGCCCGCTGCCCCGACCGCAGCTGCGCGGTCTCGCGGGCGGCGTTATGGAATTCCTCCAAGGTCGCGCGCCCTTCCGTCCTTTGATGCTCCTGCATATGATCGAGGTGTTCCGCAGGGCTCTCATTGACACTGTGGACATGCCCATGATCGTGGCCATCTCCGACGCTAACACCGTGATTATGCCCATCTCCGGCGAAATGCCCCGGAGGCAATAAAGGTGGAGTCATAAAATATTTTCCGACGACGGAGAAATCCGCCAACTTAAGGATTAAAAAAGAAAAAGGGAAAAAACGAAGAAACGGAAATTAGCAGGCAGGAGGGGCTTGAGAAAATTTTCCGAGTAAAACCGGGGAAGAGACTAGAAAAAGCGAAGCGGGAACCGCAAGGGAAACCGACCATTGAGCCTCGGGCGATGCCGAGGGAGGGGCCGAGGCATCGACGGTACCGCGGCTATGCTGGGCCACCATGCAGGTCGCGCAATGGTCGGCGGACTTGGCATTGATCTCGTGGTGGTGAAACGAGACAAGGATCCCCGCGGCGAAAATGGCCAAAGCCATGAGCGTGGACAGGAATCGTTTTTTAGTGCGATCGCGGAGCATGGATCTCTCTTCCATAAAGATCGGTCGTCGGCCTGTCAAGTTGCTTCAAGTCGTTGACAGTTCCGTCACTTCTCAAGTAAAGCGGAAAACGATGCGACAAACGACCTTCAAACTGAAAGCCATAACCGTCTTTTTGGCGGGCCTTCTGTTCGCGGTCTCCATCCTCATTTCTTCGCATGCCCATGCCGAGGGAACCCCTGAAAAATCCGACACCTGCGCCACCTGTCATCTGTTGCCGCAGGGCCTGAAATTCGTCTCCGATTCCCCCTCAATACAGATACCGCTCGAGACCTTCGTCTCCGAAATTTTTCTCCCCTCCTCTCCCTCCGAAAAATCCGCCGAAATTTTTTCGGGCCTGATCCGCGGCCCCCCGAATCGCGCCTAATCCCTCAGGCTTATCGATTCCCCCATTTCCGAAGGAGACCGTCATGAACCGTTTCAGGTTCCCCTGTGTATTTTTAAGTCTTTCCCTGCTTTTCTTTTTCCATCTTCCCTCGGCAAGAGCCGATAGCGAAGTCGAGTTGCTGCGCAAAGAAGTCCGAGAGTTGAAGAAAACCGTCGACCAACTTTCGAGCGTCGTCCAGCAGCAGAATAACCGCATCGAAGAGATCTCGGGCAACCGAGCCTCTTCATCCAAACCCCTAGAGACCAAAACCCCCGGCGATTTCCCGACCGAGCCCAAAAACGTCGAGACCGCCGGTCCAGCGAAGAAACCGGCTCCCGAAGCAGTCCCCGCTGTCGCGGCGGCACCGAACAGCACTAGCGAAGTCGACTCCTTGCTGAACACCGTCAATAACGCTCCCCCGGTGCCGGGCTCCCAATCGCGAACCGTCGGACTTTGGAAGTATCCCACCGGTTCTTCTCCCGCGGCCAAGCTGCTACCGGACATCAGCGTTATCGGCACCTTCGCCGGCGCCTATTTCACCAAGGACCCCACCGGCGACGTCGGAGTCGATCCGAACCGGAC
>JAIOPF010000343.1 GCA_021414045.1 Deltaproteobacteria bacterium
GCCTCCGAAGAAATCAGCAATTATGAGGGGCCTAAGCTAGAGCCGCCCTTCCTTCACATGGCGCGCTGGCTCGAAATGGTCGGGCTACCGGCGCCCAAGATCATCGATTACGACCTGGCTTCCGGATTGTTCCTCCTGCAAGATTTGGGCGACAAGACCCTTGAGAAGCTCCTGCCCAACTGCAACGAATCCATGCGGGAATTCTTCTACAAACAGGCCATCGACCTGCTTTTGGAATTCCAAAAGGCGGGCCTCGAAAAACCCGACCCCGAGTGCATGGCCTTCCAACGCAGCTTCGATCTTCCCCTGCTGCTCTGGGAATTCGAGCATTTCCTCGAATATGGCATCGAAGACCGCTTTTCGAAAAAACTGCCGCAAAAAGAGCGCAAGTGGATGATGGAAGCCGGGCATCGCCTGGTCGAGGGCATCGTGAAGATCCCCTACGGCCTCACTCATCGGGACTTTCAAAGCCGCAATCTCATGCTCAACCAATATCGGTTCCACCTGATCGACTTTCAAGACGCCTTGATGGGCCCGCCGCAGTACGACCTCGTGGCGCTGTTGCGAGACTCCTACGTCACGCTCCCCGACGAGACCGTCGACGCCCTTCTTGATTATTACCTCGAAGGCCGAAAAAAGCTGGGCCTCTCCGAGCTGGATCGCGAGACTTTCAAAAAACAATTTCACCAAATCACCCTGCAGCGCAAACTCAAGGACACCGGACGCTTCCAGTACATCAAGACGGTCAAGGGAAACCCGAATTTCCTCCCCCATGTCCCAGCCTCCTTGGCTTATGTCCGTTCCGCTTTTGTGGCGCTGCCCGAATTTCAAGGCTTACAAGAGGCCTTGGCGAAACACGTTCCTGAATTGGCCTGATGTCCAAATTCCCGCAACAAGCCATCGTCCTCGCCGCCGGTCTCGGCACCCGATTACGGCCCCTGACCGACGTCGTTCCCAAGCCGGTACTGCCTGTTGGTGGCGTCTCCATCCTGCTTTTCAACCTCTACCTGCTGAAGCAGGCCGGCATTCGCGACGTCACGATCAACCTGCACCACCTTCCGAATCGCATCCGGAAACTTTTTCGCGACGGAAAATCCCTGGGACTTAGGCTGCGATACAGCTTCGAGCCCCGCATCCTGGGCACGGCCGGCGGCATCGCACAGGCCCTCTTGGACATGGCACCCCGCCCGACTTTCATCCTCAACGGGGACATCCTCTTCGATTTGGATTTGAAAAAGATGGCGGAGGTTCATCGACGCAGCGGCGCGCGGGCCACCCTCGCCTGCATTCCGAAAGACCGGGCCCAAGTCTCGAGCTTCGTCGAATTCGACGCCGCCGGGCGCATTCGGCGCATCGCCGGAGGGCCCGCCCTAGAAGGAAAAATTCCGCGATTGAAAGAAGCCATCTTCTCGGGCGCCCACTTGCTCGAGCCCGAGCTCTTCGCGGGATATCCCCGCCACGAATTCGGCTGCGTCATCCGTCAAGTCTACCAACCGGCCCTGCAACGCGGCGAAAAACTGCAAGCCCATGAGCACCGGAGCAGTTGGTGGGACCTAGGTAGCTTGGGCGAACTCAAGCGCGTCGACCGGGGCCTCTGGCGCCGCGAGCTATCACCGCCCATCCTGCGGCTTTGGGAACAGGTCCGCCGCTGGGCCGCCTTAAAACTCTAATATCGAAATCATTCGACGATTCGTAGGTTGGCCACGGGCTCTTCGCCGTGGACGATGACGCGATTGCGGCCTTGGGATTTCGCCTTATAAAGGGCGATGTCGGCGTGGTTGATCAAATCCTCGAGGAACTCGGTACCGTCATCGAAAGCGGCGACCCCGATGCTAACGGTCAATTGTTGGGAAGGAGGCCTGCCCTTTTGCACATGCAGGTCCGCGACTAACTCCTTGAGCTTGTTGGCCACCTGATGCGCGTCCTCCAGGGGAGTATTGGGCAAGACGACCGAGAACTCTTCTCCGCCATAGCGCGCGACGGTATCAACCTCGCGCAAGTTGTCGGCCAGGACCGCCGCGAGATCGGTCAAGACATGGTCCCCCTCGACGTGGCCGAAGCGGTCGTTGAACTCCTTGAAGTGGTCGACGTCGACCATGAGCAAGGTCAAAGGCCGGCGGAAACGCTTCGCTCGCTTGAATTCCATCTCGAGAATTTTTTGGAAATGCCGCCGGTTGTAGACCTGGGTCAGATCGTCGATGAGCGTCAGCTCTTTGGTCTTGGCATAGAGCCGCGCGTTCTCGAGGGCGATGGCGATTTGGCTGGTCACGGTCGTCAGCAAACGGATGTCGTTGGCGCTGAAACCGTCGACTTCCTTGCGCGAAAAATTGATGGCCCCCAGGCCCATGCCCTTGGCCGCGATGGGCAGGCAAAGAAAGGAGCCGTCTTCCGGTTTCGCGCCCTTGTAATGCAGATATTGGGGGTCCTTGGAGGTATCGGGGATGTAGACCGGCTGTTTGCTCTTCGCC
>JAIOPF010000319.1 GCA_021414045.1 Deltaproteobacteria bacterium
GCTGGTTAGGCCGCTTTGTCCCGCGCGCCGGCAAGGGCGCGGGCGGGGTTATAGGCTTCGCCGCTGACCATCATCTTCCAGGCGATGCGGGCGATCTTGTTGGCAAGCGCCACGGCGGCGAGCTTGGGCGGCTTGCGCTTCGCCTTGATATTACTGGGCTGGAACGTACGTTTCATCGGGGTTTCCTCGTCAAAATTTTCGAAGAATATTTTTCTTCGATTCGGGGGCTTGAAAACATTTTTGCATTCTTTAGTCAACGGCAAAAAAAATTCACTTCAAGACCGATGGTTTATCTTTTTTGAGAAAAAAGCTCTTGCCAAAACAACCTCCAAAATCTAAAACCCGCCTTCGCTCTGCGAGATTTTTTCCGCTTCTCAACGCCTTTTAAAACTTGAGGAGAAAAAAGGTTTGGCATAGCGTGTTTCGGGTCTTTGGAAATTTTTTCTCGGGAAAACGATCGTCGCGAACTCAGGTAAAAAATCTTTTATCATTTTGGATCCCAATCACTAGGTAAGAATCAAAGTAGGATTTGGGAAGGTATTCGTTTTTGAGGACAAAATCATAAAAGCTTTTTAACCCGCCAGACATGTCGCTAATTGGACCCTCGGCGCAGAACCTACGGCCACCGAATCCCCGAATAAAAATTTCCGGCCCTCCGCAAGGGCTATTTAAGAAAATCGTCCGCTTTGTGGGGCGCATTGACGCGTTGTGTAAATTTAGGGGATTTTTCAAGAAACTATAGCGTAACTTCCTCGAATCATTGGAATATCTGGTTTTCCACAGACGTGGATAACCTTGTGGATTACTGTCGCCGCCCATGAACGATATCATCCAGAAAGTTATTGCCTCCCTCCAGACCAAGATCAGCGGCCTCAATTATAATAATTGGATCAAGCCGGCGACCTTTCGTCTCGAAGACGATCATCAATTGATCATCGAGGTCCCCAACAAGTTTATCCGCGATTGGATCACCGAAAATTACCTCAACCTCATCAAGTACGAACTCTTCAAAGTCACCGGGCAAGAACACGAGTTGCTCTTTCGAATCGTCGAGGACACTTCGGTTGAAGCCGCTGCAAGCCCGGAACCAGTTGAAATCGCGCCTGAGACCGCGGCCGCTTCGGGGCAGTCGAACAAGAAGGGACAAGAAGGTTCATGCCGAGCAATTCACGAACGAGCTGATCAACAGCATTCGTTATGAGAAAATGTTCGAATTCCGCAAAAAATACCGCGAATCCTGCGATGTCCTGCTCATCGACGACATCCAGTTCATCGCCGGAAAGGAACGGACTCAGGAAGAGTTCTTCCATACCTTCAATTATCTGTACGAATCGCGGCGCCAAGTCGTCGTGACCTCCGATCGTTTTCCAAAGGACATTCCTCAACTCGAGGAAAGACTGCGTTCCCGCTTCGAATGGGGTCTCATCGCCGATATCCAGGCACCGGACACCGAAACCCGGGTCGCGATTTTGCGTAAAAAATCCGAAGAAGATAAAGTTGCCCTGCCCGACGAAGTGGCGATGTTTTTGGCGACGCATATCCGCAATAACGTCCGGGAATTAGAAGGCTCGTTGATCCGACTCAGCGCTTTTTCCTCCTTGTCCGGCAACGACATCAGCCTCGAAATGGCGCGAGAGGTCCTAAAAAACATCATTCCCGACCGTTCGCGGGCCCTCACCATCGAAGCTATCCAAAAACTCGTGGCCGACCACTACAACGTCAAGATCAGCGACCTGAAATCGCCGCGTCGTCTCCGTGTCCTGACCGTGCCCCGGCAAATCGCGATGTATCTTTGCCGCAAACACGTGAAGTCCAGTTTTCCCGAGCTAGGCCTGAAGTTCGGCGGAAAGGACCATTCCACGGTCGTCCACGCGGTCCAGAAGATCGAAAAGCTTCTGCTGCAAGATCTGACGCTTCGCAACGAAATCAGTTCTCTCGAAAAAATTCTCCAAACCGAAATAGCTTAATTCCGAGGCGCGACGGCCGGCAATTTCACGCGCAAGAAGGCGCGGCTCCCCCTTGCTTTCAACACGGAGCTGTGCTTTGGAGATTCACAGGTTATCCCCCTTTTGTCCCCTGGGGATAATAACCAAGAATTCACTGGGGACAGAATGTGGATGAAAATTGTTTCCCCAGAAAGTGGCGTCTGCGAACGGGTAGTCCTCAAGTTGTCCTCAGGACTTTCCAGCGGTAAAGCGAGGAGTTGAAGTCCTTATCCACCTCTTCACAGGCCCTCTTATTACGACTGTTTTATATCTATATCATTCCCAATAAGAGATAGGCTGTGGGAATCGAGAAAAGGATGGGCCTCCATGGAAATTAAAGTCTCCCGCGAAGAACTAAAGCAAGGTCTCTACTGGACTCAAAACGTCGTCGAAAAAAAGACGACCAAGCCGATTCTCTCCAATGCACTCCTCGAGTGTACGGGAGACAAACTCAAAATTAGCGCAACGGATCTTGAAGTGGGCATCTCGGTCGAAGTTCCAGCTCAAGTGAAACAAGCCGGACAAGTCGCGGTCCCAGCGAAAAGTCTGTACGACATCGCTCGTGAGATTACCGCGGAGCATATTACCATCAAACGCCGAGACGACCACTGGCTGGAGATCAACGCTGGCTCCTCAAAATTCAAAGTGGTCGGATTATCGCCCCAAGAATTTCCTTCGATGCCCGAGATGTCCAAAAAGAATGTCGTTTCCTTGGATGCGCCGGCAATCAAGGCCATGATCGAGAAAACGTTGTTTTCGGTTTCCACCGACGAGACGAAATATAATCTCAATGGCGTGTTTTTGGAGGCAGTCGGAGAAAAGGGTTTGCGGATGGTCGCCACCGACGGTCATCGGCTCAGTTGGTCGGAGCGACCGATGACCCAAAGTTTCCAACTCGCCAAGGGAGTCCTTCTACCTCGCAAAGGGGTCTTGGAGCTCCAAAAGTTGATTCAAGAAGAAGACGGAGTTTTGCCCATCGCCATCGAGGGCCGCAATGTGATGGTTCAACGGGGACCCGTCACCCTGTTTATCCGTCTGATTGAGGGTGATTTCCCCGATTACCGGCAGGTCATCCCGAGTAAAAACGACCAGAATGCCATTTTGCCCAAGGCCGCTCTAGTCGGCGCCCTGCGCCGCGTTTCCTTGCTCAGCCAAGACCACAACCGAGGAGTCAAGCTCACGTTCAACAGCGGCCAGCTCGAGCTCATGTGTTCCAATCCGGATTTGGGCGAGGCTCGGGAAGAAGTGGAATGTCAATATAAAGGCAAGCACCTTGAGGTCGGCTTCAATTATCGCTACTTCCTCGATGTTCTCTCCGTGCTGGAAGATGAGACCGTGCGCTTGGAAATTAAGGACGAAATAAGTCCTTGCCTGATTCGATCCGATGTCGACAAAGGATTCTTAAGTCTCATCATGCCGATGCGGCTCTGATCCGTGTCCATCGAAGAGCTCCATTTTCGCGATTTTCGCAATATCCAGGAGCAGGTCTGGAATCTGGTCCCCTCGCTCAATGTCCTCGAAGGCGAAAACGCCCAAGGTAAGACCAATTTTTTAGAAGCCGTTTATTTTTTGGCCAATGGCCGCTCATTTCGTGGCACCGAGTATGCGGGACTCATCCGATTTGGAGCTTCTGAAACTCAACTACACGGACGTTGGTCTCATGAAGGGCTCGAGAGCCGCCTCGATATGAAGATCCTGCCCGAAGGCCGGGAAGCCAAATTTCAAGGAAAAGCCATCGTCCGGTTGGCCCCCGTCCAAGCTGGATTGAGAGTCCTGGTTTTTACCCCCGATTCCTCCACGCTGTTCCGCAGCCCTCCCCAAGCCCGCCGGAAATATTTCGATCACGCTATTTCCGTGCAACGCCCCGCCTACGCGACGGCTTTATCGCGATACCAAAGAGTTTTGCGACAGCGTAACCAGCTCCTCGAACACGGGGGGGATCCAACGCTGGAAGCCGCCTTCGACCTACAATGGGCGGAATGCGCCTTGGCGGTGATGAAGGAGAGGGAATCCTATCTCGAAGAAATCCGCGGTCCCTGGCGCCGCCGATTTCGAGATCTTCTGGGAAGCGAAGAAGCCCTCGATTTTCAATGGAGAGGGGAACTCACCGCGGTCCCTAACCTAGAAACCGAAGCCCTCTTGAAGGCCTTGGATGGGGTGCGTAGGGAAGAGAAACGTCGGGGACGAAGCCTGCTTGGGCCGCAACGCGATGACCTACAGGTGACTTTCGCGGGACATCCCGTCAAGGAGGTTGCCTCTCAGGGGCAACAGCGCATGTTGGTCATCGCCCTCAAGTTAGCAGAGGCGGACCTCTTCCAAGCTCAAAGCGGCAAATCCCCCGTCTTTTTGCTCGACGATTTGGGCAGCGAACTCGATGCCCGCCATCAAGGCCTGCTTTTGCGGATCCTCGGCGCGCTCAAGGCCCAGACGCTGCTTACCACGGCGCAGTAGGGAGCTTTTGCCTCCCTTTCCGCCAAAACCTTTCGCGTGAAAGCGGGTCGTTTGTTCGAGTAAAACACTTATTCCGCCTAGCTTTACAATTCGAAATCGCTATGCTAATCGCGTGATCTTGGAGATCCGTTCCATTCCGTGTCAGGAGGAATTTCTTGCCATCCGCAAAGACAGAAGCCGCCCCCAGCGGGGTTTATGACGCCAGTTCCATCAAGGTATTAGAAGGACTCGACGCCGTCCGCAAACGCCCCGCCATGTATATCGGCTCCACCGGCCCGGCTGGGCTGCATCACCTCGTCTACGAGGTGGTCGACAACTCCATCGACGAGGCCTTGGCGGGATTCTGCGACAACATCAAGGTCGCGATCCACATCGACAACTCCATCACCGTCGAAGACAACGGTCGTGGCATTCCTGTGGACATGCATTCCACTGAAAAAGTTTCCGCCGCCGAAGTCGTCATGACGAAACTGCATGCCGGCGGAAAGTTCGAGCATAGCGCCTACAAGGTCAGCGGAGGTCTCCATGGCGTCGGAGTCTCCTGCGTCAATGCCCTTTCCGGAGATCTCGACCTGGAAATCCGCCGCGATGGCTCGGTCTATCATCAGCATTACAAATGCGGCGTTCCCGTGGCCCCGCTGGAGTCCACCGGCAAAACCACCAAGCGCGGGACGAAAATTTGGTTCAAGCCCGATGCGACGATTTTCGAGGCCACCGAGTATTCCTTCGACATCCTCAGCAACCGGCTTCGAGAACTGTCCTTCCTGAACAAGGGCATCAAGATCGAAATCATCGACGAGCGCAGCGGGAAAAACCACGTCTTCCAATACGAAGGCGGCATCGTCAGCTTTGTCGAGCATCTCAATCAG
>JAIOPF010000320.1 GCA_021414045.1 Deltaproteobacteria bacterium
AGCTTTTGGTCCAGGGGACGATCTTCAAGAGCTTCAAGGGGCCTCCTTGGCCGATCAGGGATTGCAGCGACAAGAACAGTAAAAGGCTCACGACATAGAGCGCCGTGCAAAAGATACAGAGCGACCTCAGTTGGAACATGCTGACGTAGGCCAAAAATAGGCTTAACAAAAAGGCGAGGCAGGCGAGGACGCCTGGGAAGGCCAGGGTCTCGGCGAAAGACTCGGGTGCCAAGCGCGCATAGAGCAGGGCTCCAGCCACATAGAGGTAGAACAAAAGCCCTAGGCCGGCCAAGGGCAGGGTGCCCAGCGAGGCGTAATGGCTGGTAAGCACCAAATCACAGTTCAAATAAGAATTAATGTTGCAGAACGATTTCGACGTGAAGGATGCCGAGAGGTGAAGAAAATGCTGTTCGGTCAAATAGGCCGAGACACCGATCCCAATCAGGGTGACGATAAGGGTGGCCCACCAGAGACCTTTGCGAAAGCGCTGTACCATGGCCTGGGCCCATATCTCCTTTGTCCCTGGGTGACAACCGATTTTGCGCTATTGACTTCTTTGACGCAATGAGGCAAGGCCTCGAAATCAGGCAATTTTTATGAACGATTCGCAGGCAAAAGCATGGAATTCCTTCCTCGACGAGGTCACCGCCTCCGAGTCCAAGCATTACCTGTGGTTACGCTCGCTCTCCTACCTCGAATACATCGGTTATCGCAAAATGGTGAAGGCCTTGGGCTACGACAACGTCAATAAGGGGGTTTATCACCACCTTACCGACGAAATTCAGCACAGCTTCATGCTAAGGGAATTGGCCGAAAAAGGCTTTGGTCGGCAAAAGGGCGAGAGCTTTTCCGAGGCTTACCAGGAAGTGGCCGAGGACTATTTCCAGAAAATCGACGGACAGATTCACGACTGGGTCCAAGGTGCCTGCGGCGAGGAAAACCCTCTTTATTGTTACCTGATCACCAGCTTCATCATCGAAAAGCGGGCGATGAGCGTCTACCCTCATTATTACCACCGGCTCGCGGATGCGCCTTCGAAAATGATCATTCAAAAGATCATCAAGGACGAGAGCGAGCATCTGTCCTACCTCGAGGGAAAGATGAACCAGGTTCCAGGCCTCGATCAAACGCAGGCCGACTTGCTGCTGTCCTTCGAGGCCGATTGCTTCTTCGATTACCTGCGACGCATGCAGGCCTGCTTCCAACGCCCTTGCGCCGCCTGAATCCTCCTGCAATTCATTGACACTTCCGCGATTCATCATTAAGGCAACCCTTACGGAATAGGTTGTTTTTATGGGCAAATCCGAAGATCTAAAAAAACATCGCGACCGCATCGACGCCATCGACGCCAAGATCCTCGACCTGCTCTCGAGGCGCGGGAAGGAAGTCCAGGCCATCGGGCGAATCAAGCAAAAGCAGGGCGGGGCCTTTCACATTCCCGAGCGCGAGGCCTTGGTATTGAAAAGGCTGCGCGGCTTGAACGCCGGCCCTTACGATAACCGCGCGGTGGAGGTCATCTTCCGCGAAATCCTCTCCGCCTCGCTGGCCCTCGAGGCTCCGCTCAAGGTCGCCTATCTCGGTCCGGAAGGCACCTACACTCATTTGGCCGCGATTCGAAAATTCGGCATCGCGACGAAATTCGAACCGCAAACCACTCCCCGCGACGTTTTCGAAGAGGTCGTCAACTCTCGGGTCGATTACGGCATCGTCCCCATCGAGAATTCCACCGAGGGCGTCGTCTCGCACACCCTCGACCTCTTCATGGAATTCACCCTGACGATCTGCGGCGAGATCCAAATGGAGATCAATCACAACCTCTTGTCGAAGGAAGAGGAGCTCGAAAAGATCCGCAAAGTCTACGCTCACCCCCAGGGCCTGGCCCAATGCCGCCATTGGCTGGAAGAACACCTGCCGAAAGCCAAGCTCTATCCCGTCGATTCCAATTCGAAAGGCGCGGTGATCGCCGCGAAAGAAAAAGGCGCCGCTGCCATCGCGAGCGACTACGCGGCGAAACTCTACGGACTCAACATCCTGCGCAAGCACATCGAGGACTACCCGAACAACTTCACGCGCTTCCTCGTCATCGGAAAGCGACCGACGACTCCGACCGGCAACGACAAGACCTCGGTGATGTTCTCGACCCGCGACGAGCCAGGCGTCCTATTCCGCCTGCTGCGTCCGTTGGCCGACCACAAGATCAATTTGACCAAGATCGAGTCGCGGCCCCTCAAAAAACGCGCTTGGGAATATATTTTCTTCATCGACGTGGACGGGCACCAAAAGACTCCCGAGATCCAAGAGGTCCTGGGACAAATGGAAAAGGAATGCAGCTTCTTCCAAATCCTGGGTTCCTACCCTCAGGGAATCGAGAAATAAGTCCATGAAGGCCGTCTTTAAAAACGTGGCGATCTTGGGGCTGGGCCTGATCGGCGGATCCATCGCCTTGGAATTGAAGAAGCGTCGCTTGGCCCAAAGAGTTGTCGGTTACAACCGCTCCGCGCCTTCGCGGCGGGCGGCCCTCCGATTGGGCGCCTGTGACGCCGTTTTCGAAGACTCTCGCCAGGCCGTGAAGGACGCGGATTTGGTCATCCTCGCCACGCCGGTGCGGAGCATCCCCGAATTGGCAACACAAATCGCGCCTTACCTTAAAGTAGGGGCCCTCGTCACCGACGTCGGCAGCACCAAGGCCGCCTTGGTCAAAGCCGCTGCCAAGGCCCTTCCCAAACACGCGGTCTTCATCGGTGGACATCCCATCGCGGGAACCGAGAATACCGGCATGGCTTCGGCCGAATTAGATTTATTTCAAAACCGCTGGTGGGTTTTGACGCCGCCTCAGGGAAAAAAATCCCAAGCCCTTTCCCGATTGACCCGCTGGGTGAAGGACTTGGGCGCCAAGCCGGTGAGCATGAGCCCGGAGGCCCACGACCGAATCCTCGGCGCCGTCAGCCATTTGCCCCATGTCTTGGCCTATGCACTGATCCATGCGGTGGCGAAAGACTCCGGCGGCAAAGCCCTCAAGTTCGCGGGCCGCTCCTTTCGCGACGTCACACGCATCGCCGCCAGTTCTCCCGACATGTGGGTGGACATCGCCCTCGACAATCGTGGCCCACTTTTGGATTGGCTAAAGAAGTACGAAAAGGTCTTAGTCGGCATTCGCCGCGGCATCGCCGCCGGAGACGCAAAGAAGCTCCGGACTTTCTTTGCCGAAGGCGCGGGCCTGCGGAGGAAGCTGTGAAGAACGTTCGCATCCATCCTTCTCCGACCTTGCGGGGCGAGATCCAA
>JAIOPF010000321.1 GCA_021414045.1 Deltaproteobacteria bacterium
GAACCGTCCCTTGCGGGACCATCTCCCCCGAGGTCGAGGGTCTGCTGAAGATCACTCAAGAGTCCCTAGACCAGGGGATACAGCAGATGCACCCCCAGAAGCGGCTTTTTGACATCGGAGCAGCTATCCAGGCCCATGCCGAGCCCAAGGGGTATAGCATCGTGAAGGAATATGTGGGCCATGGCATCGGCCGGGCCCTCCACGAAGACCCCCAGGTCCCCAATTATGGGGTGGCCGGGACCGGAATGAGGCTGAAAGAGGGCATGGTTTTGGCCATTGAGCCCATGGTTAATTTAGGCGGACCCGAGACCTATATCTTAGGAGATGGTTGGACGGTGGTGACGAAAGACGGCAGTTTTTCAGCACATTTTGAAGATACCATCGTCATTACAGAAAAGGGACCGGAGATCTTGACGCGGTTTAAATAAATGTGTATACGGCGAGACCTTTTTTTAAAGGCTTCCAATAACTTATAGCGAGGTTTATGGCGAAGGAAGAGTCTATCGAAGTTGAAGGAACGGTTTTAGAACCGCTTCCAAACGCCATGTTTATGGTCGCGCTGGAAAATGGGCACAAAGTTCTCGCCCATATTTCCGGAAAAATGCGAATGCATTTTATTAAGATTTTACCGGGCGATAAAGTGAAACTTGAACTATCGCCTTATGATTTATCCCGCGGCCGCATTACCTACCGCGCGAAGTAGAAAATTCGTTGAAAGAGATTTTATGAAAGTTCGATCCTCCGTTAAAAAGATTTGTCCTAAATGCAAGATTATCCGCCGTGAGGGCGTCGTTCGCGTTATTTGCGAAAACCCCCGGCATAAGCAGAAACAAGGTTAGGAATTCCTGTTATGGCACGTCTCGCGGGAGTTGATCTCCCCAGTAAAAAGCGCATCGAAATCGCCCTTCAATATATCTACGGCATCGGCAAGACCCGCGCCAAAGACATCCTAAAGGCGACCAACATCGACCCCAATCTCCGCGCCGAGAAACTCAGCGACGCGGAAGTCGCCCAGATCCGCGCCTACATCGACACGACTTTCAAGGTCGAGGGCGACCTTCGCCGCGAGATCTCGATGAACATCAAGCGCCTCGTCGACCAAGGCACCTACCGCGGATACCGTCACCGCAAGGGCCTCCCGGTTCGCGGCCAACGGACCAAAACCAACTCGCGCACCCGCAAGGGCCCGCGCAAAACCGTGGCCGGCAAGAAACAGGCGCCTTCCAAGGGATAATTTTCAATAAAGGATTTTTATAATGGCGAAAAAGGAAGCAGCCCCGGAAGCCGCTGAAGCTGCGGCAGGGAATCCCGGGAAGAAGATCAAGAAGAAGAAGTAGGTCAAGAAGAACATCGGCGTCGGTGTCGTTCACATGAACGCGACCTTCAACAACACGATCGTCACCGTGACGGACGTCACCGGCAACGTGATTGCCTGGAGCACCTCCGGAGCCAAGGGTTTCAAGGGTTCGCGCAAGAGCACGCCTTTCGCCGCGCAGATCGCCGCCGAAGACGCGATCCGCAAGGCCATGGAACACGGCGTGCGCAGCGTTTCCGTTCTCGTCAAAGGCCCGGGCGGCGGTCGCGAATCCGCGCTCCGCGCCATCGCCAACACCGGCGTTCGAGTCAGCTACATCCGCGACGTGACGCCGATTCCCCACAACGGCTGCCGCCCGCCCAAGAAGCGAAGAGTTTAATTAGAGGATTTTATGGCTAGATATAAAGATTCCGTTTGCCGACTGTGCCGCCGAGAAGGCTTGAAGCTTTTCCTCAAGGGCGACCGTTGCTACACCGAAAAATGCGCCATCGAGCGCCGCGCTTACGCCCCGGGCCAGCACGGCCAGGCCCGCACCAAGTTTTCCGAATACGGCACCCAGCTCCGCGAGAAGCAGAAGGTGAAGCGCATTTACGGATTGCTCGAGAAGCAATTCCGACTAACCTTCGCCGAGGCCGAGCGACGCAAGGGCGTCACCGGCGAAAACCTGCTCAACCGCCTCGAGTCGCGGGTCGATACCTTCGTGTACCGCTGCGGATTCGCGAACAGCCGCAACGAGGCCCGCCAGCTCGTCATGCACGGACATTTTTCGGTGAACGGACACACCGTGAACACCCCTTCTTATATCCTGCGTCCCTCGGACGTCGTCGAAGTCCGCGAGAAGAGCCGCAAGGTGGAACGCATCGTGAGAGCCCTGGAGGCGGTCGATCGCCGCGGGGTCCCCTCGTGGGTGGAGCTCGACAAGGGGGCTTTGAAGGCCACCGTGAAGTCGACCCCCGTCCGCGCCGAATTGACGCTGCCCATTACCGAGCAGCTGATCGTCGAATTGTATTCGAAATAGAGAAATAGAAATCGGAGGAATCAGCGACATGACCAATGCGATCGTCGCAAAAAACTGGCGAAGTCTGATTAAACCCAAGATCCTGGAAGTCGAAAAGGAATCCCATACCTCGACTTACGGGAAATTCGTGGCCAAGCCGCTCGAGCGGGGCTTCGGCCTCACCATCGGCAACGCCCTGCGCAGGATCCTGCTTTCTTCGGTCCAAGGCGCCGCGGTGACCTCCATCAAGATTGACGGAGTTCTTCACGAATTCTCGACCGTTCCCGGCGTTAAGGAAGATGTCACCGACATCATCCTCAAC
>JAIOPF010000004.1:0-5703 GCA_021414045.1 Deltaproteobacteria bacterium
GCCGAAAATCTTTCTCCCGAAGCAGAGAAGCAAGTGAGCGACTCGATTCGACGCGAAGATCCCTTGCCTCCGCCCGAGGCCTGGGGATATTCCGACGGGGCCCTGAAGGTGATGCTTCGTGCCGCCCGTGAATTCCTCCAGAAGGAAGGGGAGAACGGAGGTTCCGTGTTTCCCCAGGAATCGTCGTCGATAGTTTTACCGCTCGAGCCTGGGGAAAAAATATCTCGAGAATCAGGTGGTGATGAAAAGTCGGCTTCCGAATCTCCCGAGTCCGCCGCCGCAACGCAAAACATGCCCAAGCCACAGAGTAGTACAGAACAGCTTTGGCAGGAACGCTGGGACCGTGCCGATGCCGCCCTTCGCGTCGAAATGAGCAGGATGTGGGAATATTGCCAGCATTACCTGATGTATCGCGGGTATTTTTTTGCCGGCGTTCCTCTAGAAGAGCTGATGCTCACCAAGTCGAGCTACGAGCGCTTCAAGCCGACCGAGGCTAGATCGCCCTCGGATTGGATCGAGTTGATTCGATCCATGGGTTTGGTTCCCGACTTGGGCGTATTGAGCAGACTGGGTGTCATGGCGATTGGACCTTAGCTGGGCCTTGGGCGGGATTCGATCGTTTGGATAATATTTTCGAACGATGGAAAACACCGCTTCTGGATTTTCTAATCCCAAATATCGGATGAGAAAAAGGACGTCGTCCTTGTCGTGGGTGTCAAATCGAGCGGAGATGCATTTCATCGCCAGTATATAATTCGCGCTTGGAGCCCAGACTCGAAGATGGGAGAGCGACCACCGACATCTTGGCTAACTCGGCATCGAGGGCCGAGAAGAGTTTCTTAATCGTTGCGATGTTCAGCATCAGGCTTCCCGATACATTAATTGAATTGGTTTTGGCGATGCGTTTTCGACCGAAGCAGGCAAAAAAACCCGTCTTTTGGACGGGTTTTTTTAAATTCAGGACATGGGTGGAGTCGAGATTACCGCTTCGACTTATCGATCCCGCCGCCCAACCAAGGCATCATCGCGCGCAGCTTGGCGCCGACCTGCTCGATGGGGTGGTTCTCGCCCTTCTTGCGGAGGGCGTTCATGTTGGCGGCGCCGCTTTCCTTCTCTTCGATGTATTCCTTGGCGAAGGCGCCGGATTGGATTTCTCCGAGGATTTTCTCCATCTCGTGGCGGGCTTTCGAATCGATGATGCGGGGGCCGCGGGTCAGGTCGCCGTATTCGGCGGTGTCGGAAATCGAGTAGCGCATGTTGGCGATGCCGCCGGCATAGATCAGGTCGACGATCAGCTTCACTTCATGCAGGCATTCGAAATAAGCGACTTCGGGTTGGTAGCCGGCGTTGATCAGGGTTTCAAAACCGTTCTGGATTAGCGCAGTCAAGCCGCCGCAGAGAACGACCTGTTCGCCGAAGAGATCGGTTTCGCATTCTTCCTTGAAAGTCGTCTCGATGACGCCCGCGCGGGTACCGCCGATGCCTTGGGCATAGGCGAGGCCGATTTCCTTGGCCTTGCCGCTGGCGTTTTGTTCCACGGCGATCAAGCAGGGGACGCCCTTGCCTTCTTTATATTGGTCGCGGACCAAATGGCCCGGGCCCTTCGGCGCGATCAAGATGACGTCGAGATCGGGGCGGGGGACGATGCGCTTGAAGAGGATGTTGAATCCATGGGCGAAGAAGAGGGCGGCGCCCTTCTTCAAGTTGTCCTTGAGATGCTTGTCGTAAAGTTCTTTTTGCGATTCGTCGGGGACGACGATCATGGCGACGTCGGCCCATTTGGCCGCTTCGCTGTTGTCGGAGAAGACTTCCAGGCCGGTATTCTTGGCTTTTTGAATGCTGGGGCTGCCTTCCTTGAGGGAGACCCGGACGTTCAGGCCGCTGTCCTTGAGGTTCAGCGCATGGGCATGGCCCTGGGAGCCGAAGCCGAAGATGACGATGTTCTTGCCCTTGAGGGCTTCGAGGTTGGCGTCTTTGTCGTAGTATACGGTGGCCATTGAGAATCTCCTTTAAAAACGTCCGGAGGGGGTAACATAGGCCCTTGGGACGGTCAAGATGAAGGAGAATTCTTAATTTTTATGGATTAAGGGGAAATTTTTGGGGTTTTCCAGGGCTTCGATTTCCAGATCGACATCTAACTTGGCCCAATGAAGGTGATCCCGGCAGAGTTCGACTTCTAAAATATCCGACAATTTGGCTTCTTTAAACCAAGGGAAATCCCGATGAGAAAGGAAGTATTCGCGGTCACGCACCAAAAGCCAGATTCCCTGCGGCCCGATGTTTTGAACCTCAACTTCCAAAATGTTTTTTCCAAGCTTTGATGATTTCATTTTTTCTATCTTCGATGATTTCGTGGATCGTTTTCAAGGTCTTTGGGGAAATATCCTGATATTGTGCCAAAGCTACGACCGGTTCTATCCAAAACTTCGCCTCGCCTTCGGGGCAGGAAACATGAATGTGCATTCTAGATTCTTCGCGCGAGAAGAAAAAGAATCTAAAATTTTTGTAACGGAAAACCGTTGGGCTCATTGTTTAGGATACTTACTAATCTTTGTTGATTTTCAAAGTGTTTACTTGACGTTGGACTAATTTCTTTCCCCTTGACCCGGCTTCCGGCGGGCGGCTAAATGCCGGAAAGGACGGAATATGACCCGATTTATCCATGATTTGAAGCGAACCCACCACTGTAATGCCCTGACCGCGGCCGATATCGGCAAGGAGGTCGTCCTCTTCGGCTGGGTGGCCACCCGTCGCGACCACGGCGGCGTGATCTTCGTCGATCTCCGCGATCGGGAGGGGGTGACCCAAGTGGTTTTCAATCCCGAAAGTGATCCCAAGGTCCATGAGTTGGCCAAGCACCTGCGCTCGGAATACTGCATGGCGGTGAAAGGGAAGGTTTCTCCTCGTCCTCAAGGGATGGCCAATAGTCGCCTGCCTACCGGCGAGATCGAAATCCTGGCCGACCAATTTGAAGTTTTCAGCCCTTCCAAAGCCTTGCCTTTCCAGATCGAAGACAAGCTCGACGTCGGCGAAGAGCTGCCGGTTTCCTCGAGATCGAGACGCCTTTCCTGACGAAGAGCACCCCCGAAGGCGCCCGCGACTTCCTCGTGCCCTCGCGCTTGCATCATGGCCAATTTTACGCGCTGCCCCAGTCGCCCCAGCTCTTCAAGCAATTACTGATGATGTCGGGCATGGAGCGTTATTTTCAGATCGCCCGCTGCTTCCGCGACGAGGACCTGCGCGCCGACCGTCAGCCGGAATTCACCCAGATCGACATCGAGATGAGCTTCATCAACCAGGAAGACGTGATTCAAACCATGGAAGGCTTGGTGGTGGCGATGTGGAAGCAGGGCTTGGGTACCGAGCTGAAGCCTCCGTTTCAGCGGCTTTCCTATGGCGAGTCCATCGAGCGCTTCGGTCTCGACGCCCCGGACATGCGCTTCGGCCTGGAACTGCAGGACGTCAGCGAAGTATTCCGCGGGACTTCCTTCAAAGTCTTCGCGGACACCGTCGCGAAGGGCGGCATGATCAAGGCCATCAACGCCAAGGGCAAGGCCGATATGTCCCGAAGCGAGATCGACGAGCTGACGAAGTTCGTCGGCATCTATGGTGCGAAGGGATTGGCGTGGATCAAGGTGTTGCCCAACGAATGGCAGTCGCCCATCGTCAAGTTCTTCAGCGATGCGGAAAAGGATGCGCTGAAAACCAAGCTAGGGATGGAGCCGGGCGACTTGGTCATGTTCGTCGCCGACAAGCCGAAGGTTGTGAACGACGCCCTGGGCAATCTCCGCGAGCACCTGGGCGCCAAGCTCGGATTGATCGACGAGTCCAAGCTCTCCTTCGTGTGGATCTACGATTTCCCCATGTTCGACCACGACGAGAAGGAAGCTCGCCCCGTTGCGGTGCACCATCCCTTTACTTCGCCGCGCGTTCAGGACATCGAAGGACTTGACGCCAATCCTTACGAGGCCCTCACTCAGGCCTACGACTTGGTCCTCAACGGCCACGAGATCGGCGGCGGGTCCATCCGTATCCACGATCCCAAGCTGCAATCGAAGGTCTTCGAGATCCTCAAGATCAACCTCGAGGAGGCGAAGCAGAAGTTCGGTTTCCTTCTCGAAGCGCTCGAATACGGCGCGCCTCCCCACGGCGGCATCGCCTTTGGCCTCGATCGCCTGATCATGATCATGGCCGGCGTTTCGTCGATCCGCGACGTCATCGCCTTCCCCAAGACCCAGAAGGGAACTTGCCCGCTCTCGGAGGCGCCCAGCCCCGTGTCGGCGACGCAGCTTCTGGAACTCGGAATCCGCGTCGAGAAAAAGGCGTAAATTGCATCATTTTTATAATGTATACTTATTACCCTTTTATGGTAATAACTATACATTATGAAATCCGTTCCGCTTCCACGATTAATCGACCAATTGCGCGCCGTAGGCCGTGAAGTAGGCGGGGTTTTTTCCTTTGGGGACCTCTGCAATCTCATCGGCGCGGGATCCGAGATCAAGAGTGCCAAGGTGATAACCCGTTTGGTGCGTTTGGGCCACCTCCGAAGGGTAGTCCGGGGGCTTTATGTCGGGGATGAGCCCGACCTTTGGACACTAGGAGCGCGTCTCAAGAAAGATGCCTACGTCTCGATGGATTCGGTGATGGCCAAGAACGGCTTGGTTGGGACGATTCCGGAGCGTTCGGTGTCGCTGGTATACCCAGGGCGAAAAACAACGATCGAAATCCCCGGAGGTCTCAGTATTCGTTTTTATTCCATCCAAACGGACCTGCTGTTTGGATTTTTCACCTCGGAAAACGGAATCCAGGTGGCGGACAGCGAAAAAGCTTATCTCGATCTCATTTATTTTTACACCAAAGGGGCGAGTTACGTCTTCGATGCCCTGAAGGAAGTGAATCTCGCAAAGCTGGACCGTAAAAAATTAATGACCTATTTGAAGCGGTATAAGAACCCGAAATTCGTCAAATTCGTGAAGGGGCTGGTCAATGAAGTCGCCTGAAGAATTGCTCACGCGGGCCATGAACGCATTGGCGGAAAAGCTAAAGGGAAAGCTTGTTTTGAAGGGCGGGATGCTGCTCCGCCGCTATCAAAGTCCCCGCTCGACCCAAGACGTCGACTTCGTCCTGCTCACGAAGGAGTCAAAGAAAAAATGGGGGAGTCCAATCGTCAAAACTCTGGAAGGCAGTGGCATCAAGGTGAGCAAAATCGAGCTCAATTCACGGGGTATTTTCATCGATATCGAGGACGAAACCGGAGACCAAAAGGCCCAAGTTGAGGTGGACGTCCGAATTTCCACTCACCTTAGGCCTGAGCCGATGACGACGGCGACCTTGTCGAAAAAATATAAGATGGGCGGGCGGGTGATTTCCGCGATGGCGGTTCCCGAGGCCTTCTCCAACAAGATTGCCGCGGCTCTCGAACGCAGGGCCGTTCGCGACCTCTACGACCTCAGTCAATTGGAAACCATGGGGGCCTTCGACGTCAAAACATTGGAAGAGCGGTTTTCCAGACTGACGGTAGAAAGGGGCAAGCCTAGGAAAGTTTCGGTGAAAGAGGGAGCCCGAATGCTGAGGGAAAGATTGGAAGATCTCGATCAAAAAAAAATCGAGCAAGACTTGCATCCCCTTTTGCCGATCGAGTTTCGCCCGGGAGTGCTGGGGGTGATCTGGGCCTCGGTGTCGCGCATCGCCCAAAGGATG
>JAIOPF010000004.1:5742-9559 GCA_021414045.1 Deltaproteobacteria bacterium
TGGATAATCCTTGTCCAGCGCGAAGGCTTCCAGGTAACATCGCCCGATGGATCTCGACCTCATCGTCATCGGCGGGGGCGTCAACGGCTGCGGCATCGCTCGCGATGCCGCGATGCGCGGCTTCAAGACCGCGTTGATCGAGAAGAACGACTTCGGCTCCGGCACCACGGGGGCGTCCTCGCAGATGATCCATGGCGGCGCCCGGTATCTTCTCTCCGACGTGCAGACCACCAAGTTGTCCTCGATCGACAGCGGCTATATCCAGAAGATCGTTCCGCATCTGCTGTTCCGCATTCCTTTTATTTTTCCCGTCCTGCGCAAGCCGAATCGCGGCGAATTCCTCCAAAAGATGTATTTCGAGGGAATCGAGACTTATTTCGAGTCCTATGACAAATACAGCGCCCTCAAGAATGGCAAGCCGCACACGCGCCTGAGTCCCGAGGAGGCCCTGGCCCTCGAGCCGGATTTGGTCGAGGGAATGGTCGGCGCCGTCACTTTCGACGAATGGGGCATCGACAGCTTCCGCCTTTGCCTGGGCAACGTGATGTCGGCCGCCGAACATGGTTGCGAGATCCTCAATCACACCGAGGTCACCGAAATCCAGAAGGAGGGAGGTCGAGTCGTCGGGGTGCGAGTGAAAAGCGCCTTGGATGGATCGCGGCGGGAGCTGCGGGCGAAGATCGTCTTCAACGCGGCGGGTCCCTGGGTGCCCAAAATCGCCGAGCTCGCGGGTTGCGAGATCAAGCTGCGCCCCGCCAAGGGCGTTCATTTGGTTCTGGATCGGCGCATCAGCAACTACGCCCTCATGGCCACCGCCATCGATGGGCGCAATATCTTCATGATGCCCTATCAAAACACCACCATCGTCGGCACCACCGACGACGACTACTTCGGCGATCCCGACGAGATCCCCATCCTCGAGGACGAGGTCGAATACCTCCTCGAGGGCATCGAGCAGGTCTTTCCCCGCATTCGCCAGGCACGCGTCATCAACGCCTGGGCGGGCGTGCGGCCGACGCTCTACCGGCGCGGGCCGTCGGAAGACGAGTTGAGCCGCGCGCACGAGATTTTCGATCACGAATACCGCGATCGTTTGCCGGGTTTTCTCTCCATCGCGGGCGGGAAGCTGGCGGCCTATCGCATGATGTCGCAGGAGGCGGTGGACTTGGTCAGCTATAAGCTGGGGCGCATTTCTCCCTGCCGCACGCATCAAGTCCCGTTGCCGGGCGGCGAGCGCGAGGTGAATCCCGAAGAGTTGGCCCGCGAATACCACGTCCCGCTCTTCGCCGCGAATCGCCTGGTTTACCGCCACGGGGCGCGCTCGATTCGCATCCTCGAAATGCTGCGCGAGAAGCCGACCTTCGGCAACGTGATTTGCCAGTGCGAGCCTGTCCTCGAATGCGAGCTGCGCTATGCCGTGCGCCACGAGTGGGCGCGCAGCCTGGGCGACCTGCGGCGCCGCACGCGATATTCCATCGGTCCCTGCGAGGGCACCCGCTGCTTCATGATGGGGGCGCGCATCCTCGGCGAGGAGATGGATTGGAGCCCCTCCAAGGTCTACTCCCACTTGAACGCCTTCATGGAAAAAAGTTGGAAGGGACGGGCGCCGGTCTTGGACGGTGTTTCCCTGCAGCAGGAAGAATTGTGTTCCTCGACTTATTTCAACGTGGGTAGTCTCGACCAGTACTGATGGAAATCAAGACCGACATCGTCATCATCGGCAGCGGTTTGGCCGCCTACGCGGCCGCCCTCGAATTGCGCGGCTCCGGGCGCGAGGTCACCGTCGTGGCCAAGGCTCCGGGCGCGAGCGCGCTCAATTCGGGGGCCTGGGACATCGCCGACAGCCCGATCCGGGGGCGCAAGGACGAGTGGAAGGACTGGCCCTCTTGGAAGGAAGCCTTGCGGCAAATCTTGCGGCGCGAAGAGCGTCATCCCTACACTCTTCTATCACGGGGGCAGTCCGAGACCGATTTCGTCGATTTCGTGGAGAAGACGGTCGCGCGCGCCGCCGCGGTTCTCCCGTTGCCCATGGCCTCGGGCGATCCCCTGGCCCTCGTCGGCGATTTGGGGACGGTGAAACCCAGCGCCTGGGTGCAGGCCTCGATGCGCGACGCCGATCTGCGGCGCTGGGACCAAGCGAAGGTGCTCGTCGTCGGAATCCCGGGATTCCCGAATTTCAACGCGCGTTTCATCCAGCAGTCCTTGCTCGAACAGCAAGAAGCCCAACGCAAGACTCATGTTAAGTTCGCCGGGAGTTTCGATCTGGAAATCCCCGAATGGGCGGGCAGGGTCTCGATGAGCGCGATCGAGCTGGCCCAGCGCCTGGACCGCGAGGAGGTCTTCGTGTCTTTCGGGCAAGAGATCGTGCGGTACCTCGAAGGCAAGGTCTACACTCACTTGTTGCTGCCGCCGATCATGGGACTCGAGAACACCCCCGCGATCCTTCAGGCCTTGAACCGAATCACCGGGCTAACGGCGGCCGAGACGCTCGCGACGCCGATGAGCGTCCCCGGCTGGCGACTGCAGCAGGCCTTGGAAAACTTCTTTCACGAGAACCATTGCGAGCGTTTGGAAGGCGAAGCCGTGGGCTTCGACGCCGACGGGCGTCGCGTCAAGGCCCTGTACGTTCATCGGGGCGACCAGCGACTCAAGCTCAAGGCCGGAGCTTTTTTGCTGGCGACCGGAAAATACCTCGGCGGCGGCATCCAACGTCGCGGGCGCTGGAAAGAACCCCTGTTCAATTTGCCGATCTTCCTGGACGGCCGGGTCTTGGACTCGCAAAGCCTGCCGCAAACCTCGCGGCCCCATGTCGCGGAACGGCAGCCATTTCTCTCTTGCGGCGTGACGGTCAATTCTCTGGGGCAGGCCTTGGACGTCGAAGGGCAGATTGTCTTCGATAATCTTTTCGCGGCGGGCGCGATCTTGGGCGAGTTCAGTCCCGCGCAGGACCGTTGCGCGGCCGGGGTTTCGCTGGTCTCCGGCACCATCGCCGGGCGTCATGCCTCCGCCGTCGGCTGAGGAGCTTTCAGTCAACCGGGCGTCGGAGTCGGGGTGGGAAGGGTCGGCCTTTGTTCCGAAGGCAGGGGACCGCTCTTGGTTTGGATGGGGATGGCTTCTCCGCCGCGGCTCAAGTAGCGCTCGTAGACCTGCCAGCGCAGATGCAGATAAGAGATGTTGATGACGACGATGGCGAAGTAGATTCCGATGAAAAAAACCATCATTCCGCCGAACATCACGAGGATGCTGAGCGGGATGAAAACCAGATACGCGACGAGGAGGTCTTTCCAGGTGGCCCGCGCGTAGGCCCATATCTTTCCTAAATCCAGCGATTTGCCGATGTCTTCGGTCAATTCGGCCCGGATCAAGGCCGCCATCACGACGACGTTGAAGACCATGATGAAGGCGAAGGCGAACAGGAAGGCGATCCCGAATCCCGCGATCACCAGCATGCCGGGATCTCCGCCCTGATGCTGGATGGCGCCGGCGAACATCGTGATTCCGAACATCCCCGCGAACATGAAAACCATGGTCACCAACACCATCGGAAGAGTGGCGATCAAGACCACGACGAAGGGCGCCACGCCACGGCCGAGGAAATAGACGAAATCGTCGAAGGTCAGCTTGGGAATCGGGTTCGGGTGACGCTTGACGAGCCGTTGGATGATCTCGCAATACCAGCCCATCAGGACGATGGGTCCGACGATGGGGATGATATTCATCACGGCGCCCAACAAAATATTATTGAGCGTATTCTTGTCGCTGAACAGGAACTTGAAAGCGCCGAGGAAATCGAGGCCGGGAGGCGCCGAGGGACTCG
>JAIOPF010000005.1 GCA_021414045.1 Deltaproteobacteria bacterium
CATGAATCGCCTGTACCGGCAACGAAAGGAAGGGATGACCACTCAACCATACTCCCGCGGCTCCCAGGATGGTGGTCATGATCGCCGCGGTTTCAACATAGGAGGAAATGCGGGGTAAGACCCCCATCTGGTTGACGATGGTAAAGTTGTCCGTCTTATATCGCCCCATCTGCAGGGCGCGGTAAATGGTTTCAAATCTTTCCAGTCGTAACAAATGCGGGAAGTAGGTCTTTTTATTTTCAATGAGCATCGTCCAAGCATTCGCTTGGAGAGGTCCGGATTCCGCCAAATCCGCGACGGCGGCCGCCGCTGAAGGATTTCGTGCCGCAGCCGTGTCGAGGGCTTTCAAGGCGTGAAGATGTCCCTTCTCCGCGAAATTCGCCAAGACATTGACAGCGAGATCATTGGTTGCCGCGGCTTTTCCCAAAACCTCCAGTTTTGAGAGGTCGCCTCGGCGTACCGCCTCCTGCAGGCCCAAGATGCCTTCAATCGGGACCTCGTCGGCGATTTTTTTCCCGCTTCCGTTGCCTTCTTGAAATTCGGGACCTTCGGGGTCTTTGAGGCTCATCATCACCCAGTCGGCAGGCGGTGAAGAAAGCTTGGAGTCCACGAATCCCCTGGCTGCCACGGTTGTAGGGAAAGGATTTCGGAGACCTTTGGGCGTTCCGATGTTTCGCGAGGCGCTTTGCGCCCCGATTTCGAGCTCTCGCTGGAAGTTCGCGAAGCGGCTCCCTAAAACCTTGTTTCCCAAATGCCCGCCGACGCTCATGCTGAACATCGAGGCCAGGGTATCGGTGACAGTCGTCGCGCCGTCGACGCGCTGGCGCAGGCCCAGGGATTCTTCGGCCTTGTGAGCCGCGAGGAGGCCGCCGAACATGGCAGTCTGCGAGAAGGCGAGCTGTGAAACGGGCCTGACGCTGGCCAGGCGAGCGGGAATACCGAAGCTGTTGAAGCCGTGAAATTTAAGAAAGGCCTGGTTGCCGGCGAAGGCGAAGGATTTGAGCAAGCCGAGGGTGATGGCCGAGCTTTCCAGTTCTTGGAGTAGGCTCGGGTTCATCGCCGGGTTGGAATTTCCTAGGTTTCGCAAAGCGCGGGAGGAGAGCGCGAAGGTGGGCACCTCCGCGGCGAAACCCACCGAGGCCGCGGCGAAATTCGCGCCCAGGCCGCGTGTATACCAAGCGGCTCGGGTCGTCGTGGCCAAGCGGCCCAAGGTCGCCGTTCGCGCCAAGCTATACACGGCGGAACCTGCCAGCATGGGAAGAATGGCTTTCGGGTCGCGGGCTTCCTGGGTAAAACGCCTCAACAAGACCTCGGCGCGCGCGCTGAATCCGCCTTTGCCTTGGATCGCATCGAATCGCAGGCGGGCGGCGACGCCTAGGGATGATTCGCCGAGTTTAGCGGCCATCCCAGCGTAAATTTGCGCGGCGGCTCCGTTTTTCTCGCTGTTTTCCAGTTCACCCGCAAAATTCAAAAGGTCGTGCCAGAAGATTCCCTCGTCTCGCTCTTTTCCCAAGGCCACGGGCTCGCCCCTTGGGGTCGAACCTTCGCAAAAATGTCTATTTACGGGAAGGATGTGAGGATAAGAACGCATCCGGGTGCCCGCACCCGAGCCCGGGGACTTATCGTCGGAGGCAAGGGGGAGTTGCTCCGTAATTCTGGCTCTTTCTAGAGCTTGAGTTTGCGCAAACGGAGGGCGTTGCTGATGACGGAAACCGAGCTTAAGCTCATGGCCGCCGCCGCAATCATGGGACTCAAGAGGAGGCCGAAAAAGGGATAGAGAATCCCGGCGGCGATGGGCACCCCGAGAGAATTGTAGAGAAATGCGAAGAACAAATTTTGTCGAATGTTCCGCATCACGGCCCGGCTCAAGACCCGCGCCTTCACGATGCCGCGCAGGTCGCCTTTGACCAAAGTGATGCCCGCGCTCTGCATGGCGACGTCGGTGCCGG
>JAIOPF010000006.1 GCA_021414045.1 Deltaproteobacteria bacterium
TCGGCGGCGGGCGAAGCCGAGAAATTACCCGCGCCATCCCCAAGGAATACCCTCAAACGATTGTTGATGGCATCATCGCCCTGAAAAATAAGGGCGACATCTTGGTTGCCATCCCCATTGAAATCTCCCGCAACGATGGACGATCCGGTGTTGTTCAGATCGGGATCAAAGCCTTGGATGGGATTGTCGACCGCGGTAAGCAGCCCCAAAGTGCCATCATTTTCCAAGACTCTCAAAAAATCCTCATCAATCGAATCATAGAAGGCGATATCTTGCTTGCCGCTGCCATTGCGGAATTGCGCGGTGGCGATGACCGGCTGGGAAATGTCACCGAAAAATTGCGTCGGAGTCGGCAGGGAGCCGCCTTCCTGTCCACAGAGATTCACCGGACCACCGGTAAAAAAATCACCGCCAGCGGTTCCGGTTCCGGCGACGCCGAAGACTTGGGCGTTCGAGAGATTACCGAAAAACTTGGTGTCGGGCAAGGCGACTTCAACGCAGGGATCGCTCGCGTAAACCATATCGTTGATCGCGTCGCCGTTGACGTCGATCAGTTGCAGGCTCGAGACTTTGAAAAGGCAGTTTCTACCGAGATTGATATCCTGCGGGGTCTCCAAGCTAAGGGCCCGCGTGTCGCTTCCGCTGGTGTGGCGAACCATATAAACCCTTTGATTCAGTCCATCAACGGTGTCGATGGTCCCGTTCACAATGACCAAATCGTTCAGGGGAACCTGAGTCCCATTGGCCTTGACGCTGGGATCGACTTCACCGATCTGGAAAGTGGAAGGCGCGCCTGTAGCGAAGCCGTTATCGGGATCGAGGTTGGCATTGGCTTGAGCTGGCAAAAAAACAACTGGAACGCGTCTGTTCAGGTACCGGACTTTGCGGGAAAATCAAAGGAAATACTAAGCAGCGGTATTCTTGAGCAATTCCCTGGCATGCTTGAGAGCTTGGGGAGTGATCTCGACCCCCGCCAGCATCCGGGCGATCTCTTGTTCGCGCTCCGGACGGGTCAGATGGCGAATCTCCGAATAAGTCCTTCCTTGGCGAACAGTCTTTTCGACGGTGTAATGATGGGCGGCGTAGCAGGCGATTTGCGGCAGATGCGTGACGCAAAGGACTTGCGTCTTCTTGGAAAGGGACTCCAATTTCCTACCGATGAGCTCGGCGACCTTTCCGCCCACGCCAGCATCGACCTCGTCGAAGATGAAACTCCCTACTTCCTCGGCGGGAAAGACGATTTCGTAAAAGGCCAGGAGAAGGCGGCTCAGCTCGCCTCCCGAGATGATCTCGGCGAAAGGACGGGCCTCCTCGCCGGGATTGAAAGAAACCAAGAGGGTCAAATGGTCGGCCCCGTTTTCTCGGTACTCTCCGACCTCCTTGGCGACCTCCAATAAATATTGGATCTTGGCTTCGGGCAAGGCCAGCTCTTGGAGGGATTTCAATAATTTGGCGGTCAATTTTTTCGCGGAGGCCTTGCGCTCGGCATGCAAGTCGGCGGCGGACTTCATCAAGGCTGGTTGCGAATCCCGGCGCTCCGTTTCGGCCCTTTCGCGGTGGTATTTTCGCTTCAGCGAGGAAATCAAGGCCAGCCGATCCTCGAGGTGATCGAGCTCGGCGGGGTCTTCTTGCAGGCTCTCGCCATAACCGGAAATTAGGCGTCCCGCTTGGTCGACGGCGGCGATGGCTTCGTTCAGGGGAGCCAAGACTTGAGCCAAGCTTTCGTCAAGCTCCCTGCCCTTCTCGGCCAAGTGCAGGATTTTCCCCAGGCGGTCCGACACCGAATCGTCGGACTCCATCAGCAGCTGGCGCATCTCGAAGTTTTGCGTCGCCAGGGCGACGCGATGCTTGAGGCGGGATTTGAGGGATTCCAGCTCTTCTTCTTCGCCCTCTTTGAGGGCGGCTTTCGCGAGCTCTTCCGCCTGATAGCGCAAGAATTCTTCCTGTTGCCGGGTCTGACGGATCCTTTCGTTCAGCTCTCGCCACTCGCGATCGGCGACGCGATATCGCTCCAAGCCCTTTCTGTATTGGCTTAAGGCTTCGCCGTGTCCGCCGAAGCGATCCAGCAATCCCAGCAAAAAGTCCTCTTCCAACAATTGATGCGCGGCGTGTTGGCGGACCAAATGGACGAGCTTCTGGCCAAGAGCCTGAAGAGTTTTCAGGGTGACGGGCTCGTCGTTCACCAGGGCGCGGGATCTCCCCGAGGAATTAAGGCTGCGCTTGATGATGAGCGAGGCGTCCTCGGGAAAACTAACGCCCAGGGATTCGAAAAGGGCCTTGGTCGCAAGGCCGCGGTCGATCTCGAGGAGCAAGGTCACGACGGCTTCGTCGGCGCCGGCGCGAATGGTCTCCGCATCGGCGCGAGCCCCAAGGGCGAAGGCGATGGCCTGCAAAAGGATGGACTTGCCCGCGCCGGTTTCGCCCGAAATGACGTGAAATCCGCGGTCGAATTCGACCTTCAGGGATTCGGCGATATTGAAATTTTTGATGTGAATTTCGGAGAGCATCCGGGTTCCTCGATCTTATTTGGGGATAGACTAGGGCGGGCCGCTTGTCGATGGAATTTCTGCCTTTCGGAAAAGGCCGTTGCGGCCCCCCGCCCCCTGTATTAAACCATTTCCATGAGCGACCTCTTCGAACATGCGGCCGAGCGGGACAGCGCGGAACAAGCCCCCCTAGCCGAACGGCTTCGCCCGAAAAATGTCGCCGAAGTCGTCGGCCAAAGGAAACTCCTGGGTCCCGAGGGTCCGCTGCGGGTCTTGATCGAAAAGGACCAGATTCCATCGCTCATTTTTTGGGGACCTCCCGGCACCGGCAAGACGACCCTGGCGCGCGTCATCGCCGAGCACACCCAGTCGAAATTCCACGCCCTCTCCGCCGTCCTTTCCGGCGTCAAGGATTTGAGGGAAACCGTCGAGACCGCCAAGGCCGACTTCAAGTTCAACCGAAAGCGCAGCATCGTCTTCATCGACGAGATCCATCGATTCAACAAGGCCCAGCAAGACGCCCTGCTTCCCCATCTCGAGGCCGGAACCATCACCTTGATCGGCGCGACAACGGAAAACCCCTCGTTCGAAGTGATAGGCCCGCTGCTCTCCCGTTCCCGCGTCTTCGTCCTTGAATCTCTGACCGAAGAAGATTTGAAGGAACTCTTGCAGCGAGGCATTCAGGCCATGGGGATCGCCGTGGATGCCGACGCCGAGGCCTTGCTGCTGGATTACGCCTCCGGCGACGCCCGCCGCCTGCTCAATACCTACGAAATTGCGGCGAACCTGGCCTCGCCCAAGCCCAGCGTGGACCTGAAAACGGTCGAACAGGCCTCGCAAAGCAAGACCCTGCTCTACGACAAGGGGGGCGAAGAACATTACAATCTCATCAGCGCCTTCATCAAGAGCATGAGGAATTCCGACCCGGACGCCGCGGTGTACTACCTCGCGCGGATGTATGAGGCGGGAGAAGACCCGTTGTTCTTGGCAAGAAGAATGGTGATTTTCGCCAGCGAAGACGTCGGCCTCGCCGACCCCCATGCCATCCAAGTCGCCATCGCGGCCATGCAGTCCTACGACTTCGTCGGTCGTCCCGAAGGCTGGATTCCCTTGAGTCACTGCGCCGTCTATCTGGCTCTGGCGCCGAAAAACAATTCGAGTTACCTGGCTTA
>JAIOPF010000299.1 GCA_021414045.1 Deltaproteobacteria bacterium
GGGCAATGTGGGCCGCGAAATGCTGAATATTCTGGCCGAACGCGAGTTCCCGGTCGACGAGTGCTTCGCCATCGCCTCGCGCAAATCCATGGGCGTGGAAGTCTCCTTCGGCGACAAGACCCTGAAGTGCAAGGATCTGGAACAGTTCGACTTCTCCCAGGTGGATTTCGTCCTGATGGCGGCGGGCTCGGCCGTTTCCAAGGAGTGGTCGCCGAAGATCGGCGCCCTGGGCCCCATCGTCATCGATAATTCCTCCTGCTGGCGCTATGATCCGGAAGTGCCCCTCATCGTTCCCGAGGTGAACGCCCACGCCCTGGTCGAATACATGGCCCGCAACACCCGCCGCAACATCATTGCCAATCCCAACTGCTCGACCGCCCAGCTCGTCGTGGCCCTCAAGCCGCTCCATGACGTGGCAAAGATTAAGCGCGTCGTGGTTTCCACCTACCAATCCGTCTCCGGGGCCGGCAAGGAAGGCCTCGATGAACTGTGGAATCAGACCAAGGGCATCTTCGTCACCGATTCCCCGACGCCGAAGAAGTTCACCAAGCAGATTGCCTTCAACGTCATCCCCCACATCGACATCTTCATGGACTCCGGCGAGACCAAGGAGGAATGGAAGATGGTGGTCGAAACCAAGAAAATTCTCGACCCCCGCATCAAGCTCACCGCCACCTGCGTGCGTGTGCCGGTCTTCGTCGGCCATTCGGAAGCGGTGAACATTGAATTCGAAAAGCCGATCTCCGCCGAAGAGGCCCGTGAGATCCTGCGCGAGGCGCCGGGCTGCATGGTGGTCGACAAGCGCGAAGATGGCGGCTACGTCACGCCGGTCGAATGCGTCGGCGACTTTGCCACCTTCATCAGCCGCATCCGCGAGGATTCGACCATCGAAAACGGCCTCAATCTCTGGGTCGTCTCCGACAACCTGCGCAAGGGCGCTGCCCTCAACACCGTGCAGATCGCCGAATGCCTGATCAACCGCGGGCTGCTGAAGAAAGCCGCCTAAGGGTCAAGCCCTGTGGCCCGTTGGATTGCGATTTTCGATGATGATCCCAAGGCGCTCAGGGTGCGCGAGGATCATCACGAAGCGCATTTTCAGTATTTGGCGCTTCACGCCGAAAAGATACGGATTGCCGGTGGTTTGCGGCCCGAACCCGGCGGCACGTTTTGCGGCGGTCTTTGGGTGCTTGAAGTCGAAAGCCGAGAGGAAGCGGTCCGGCTCTGCGAGGACGATCCCTATTTCATCCTGGGGCTCAGGACCGGCTACCGCCTCTATGCCTGGGGAAAAGCCCCGGTCTATGGAGCGGTCACCCTGTAATCTTCACGGCGACTTTGCGGCGGCGCAGGGCGCCATGCCCTGCATTGCAGCAACATTTTGCTAACCTGTCGCGGCATTTGGCGCTTGAGATTACCTCGAGTTAACTGGCTCTCCTAAATTCGCAAGCGTAGCCTTGTGCACGTGGGATGAAACATCAGGACGGGCGGCGCTGCCCTCTGTTTCACCGCACATCAAAACCCTAATCAGGAGAAGTACCATGAACATTCGTGTTTT
>JAIOPF010000300.1 GCA_021414045.1 Deltaproteobacteria bacterium
GCCGCGAGCCACCACCGCGGCGTGCGAGGTCATGCCTCCGCGCGCCGTGAGGATGCCCTCGGCGACATGCATGCCGTGGATGTCTTCCGGAGAGGTTTCGAGGCGGACCAAGATGACCTTCTCGCCCTTCTCGCTCTGGTGCTGGGCCTCTTCGGCCGAAAAAACCACCTTGCCGGTCGCCGCTCCAGGCGAGGCCGGAAGCCCCTTGGCGATCACGTCTTGCTTGGCCTTGGGATCGAGCATGGGATGCAACAATTGGTCGAGCTGGGAGGGATTGACGCGGAGCACGGCGCTCTTGCGGTCGATCAGGCCCTCGTCGAGCATGTCGACCGCGATTTTCACGGCGGCCTGCGCGGTTCGCTTCCCGTTGCGGGTCTGCAACATCCAGACCTTGCCCTTTTCGATGGTGAACTCGATGTCCTGCATGTCCCGGTAATGCTTTTCGAGCTTTTGATAGATGTTCACCAAATCCTGGTAGCAGGAAGGCATGACTTCCTCGAGGGAGGGCAAAGGAGTGTTGCCTTGTTTCTTCCCGGCGATGTTGATCGGCTGCGGGGTGCGGATTCCAGCGACGACGTCCTCGCCTTGGGCATTGACCAAAAACTCGCCGAAAAAGCGCCGTTCGCCGGTCGAAGGATCTCGGGTGAAAGCGACGCCCGTGGCGCATTCATCGCCCATGTTGCCGAACACCATGGCCTGCACGTTGACGGCCGTCCCCCATTCTTCGGGAATGTCGTTGATGCGCCGATACTCGATGGCCCGCTTGTTCATCCAAGAGCCGAAAACGGCTCCGACGGCTCCCCAGAGCTGCTCGTGGGGATCCTCAGGAAAGGCCTTGCCCGTCATGCGTAGGACGTGGCTCTTGAAGACCGCCACCAGTTCTTTCCAGTCTTGCGCGGTGAGATCGGTATCGAGTCGGACTTTTTTCTGTTCCTTGCGCTCTTCGATCTGGTGTTCGAAGAACTCCCGGTCGACATCCAGGACGACGTCGGAATACATCTGAATGAATCGGCGATACGAATCGTAACCGAACCTTTCGTCACCGGAGAGGGCGACGATGCCCCGCACCGTTTCGTCGTTTAAGCCCAAATTGAGGATGGTATCCATCATTCCAGGCATGCTGGCGCGGGCTCCAGAACGAACCGAGAGCAAGAGGGGCTTTTCGGCATTCCCGAACTTGCTCCCCATGATCGCCTCGACCTGGGACAAGCTTTGACTAACCTCCTCGCGAAGGCCTTCGGGATACTGGTTATTGTTCTTGTAGAAGGCGGTGCAAACTTCGGTGGTGATCGTGAATCCGGGGGGCACGGGAAGGCCGAGCAAGTTCATTTCGGCCAGATTGGCGCCCTTACCGCCAAGCAAGTTCTTCATGTCGCTCTTGCCGTCGGCCTTGCCGTTGCCGAAAAAATAAACCCAGGGACGTGGCATATCAAAATACCTCGATGAAGTCGCCCTTGTGGGGCGCTCCGTTGGGCGGGGTGAAAACCCCGCTTAAAGTTTGAGATGGTCCTTCAGATAATTCTCGAGCTGATCGATGGAAACCCGCTCTTGCTTGGTCGTATCGCGGTCGCGAACCGTCACTTGTTTGTCCTCTTCGGACTGAAAGTCGTAAGTGACGGCCAGCGGCGTGCCGATCTCGTCATGGCGGCGATAGCGCTTGCCGATGCTGCCAACGTCGTCGAAGTCGGTCACGTAACGGGAACGCAGGGATTTCTCGAGCTTCATCGCCGATTCGTTCAATTTGCGGGACAGCGGGAACACCGCGACCTTCACCGGCGCCACCTGGGGGGAAAAACGCATGACCACGCGGGTCTCGCCCTCGACCTCATCCTCGTCGTAGGCGTCGGCGAGCACCGTCAGCAGGGTGCGGTCGACGCCGAGGGAGGACTCAACCACCGCGGGAACGTATTTTTCCTTGGTCTGCTCGTCGAAATAACGGAGATCTTTGCCGCTGGTCTTGATGTGCTGGGTCAAGTCGTAGTTGGAACGGTTGGCGATGCCCTCGAGCTCGGCGAATCCGAAGGGAAACTCGTATTCAACGTCGACGCAACCCTTGGCGTAATGCGCCAATTCGTCCTGGCTGTGCACGCGCTGTCGCAGCTTGCCGGGCTTGATGCCGAGATCGAGGAACCACTGGAAGCGCTCGGCCACCCAGTACTCGTACCACTTCTGCATCTCGGCCTCTTCGGGCCTCACGAAAAACTCCATCTCCATCTGCTCGAACTCGCGGGAGCGGAAAATGAAATTTCGCGGCGTGATCTCGTTGCGGAAGCTCTTCCCGATCTGGGCGATTCCAAAAGGGATCTTTTGACGCGAGACGATCTGGACATTCTTGAATTGGGTGAAAATCGACTGGCAAGTCTCGGGCCGAAGGAAAGCGCGGGCCGAGTCGTCGCGCACCGCCCCGACGAAAGTCTCGAACATCAGGTTGAATTGGCGAACCTCAGTCAGTTCACCGGGACCCTTTTTGTCTTGGGCGCAAGCTTTCACGGTCAAGGAGGGCTTTTGGAGGCAAGGAATGGACTCGATATGATCGGCGCGAAAACGCCCCTTGCAGACTTTGCAATCGACCATCGGATCGGAAAAACTCGCCACATGGCCGCTGGCGACCCAGGTCTGGGGATGGCAAATGATCGAAGTATCGACTCCGACGACGTCGTCCCGCAGCCGGACCATGCGTTGCCACCAGAAGTTCTTGATGTTATTTCTTAATTCGACGCCGACCGGGCCATAATCCCAAAATCCGTTGATCCCACCGTAGATCTCACTGGACTGAAAGATAAAACCTCGTCGTTTGGCGAGAGAAACTAGTTTTTCCATGGGTCCTTGATGCTTTCTTTAGCTGGCGACGGACTATCCCCGGCCCCCAACGCTGTCAAGCCAAAAGCTTTAAGTTTCACGCACGTTTAGCTGCGAGTTTTCGATTGCAATTCCTTCCCCGTTTCTTTTAAAAACCACTATGCGAAAAATCTTCCCCGCGGCGTTTCCGCTTGTTCTCAGCCTTGTCCTCATTCCTGCCTGCGGGAAGGGTCTCAAAAAGGATATTCCGGGGCCAAATGACAAAGTCTATAACGTCTCCGTCGCGGAGGTTGTCTCAAAGAACATCCCTGACGGCATCGAAATACCGGGAGTTTTCACGGTCACCCAGAAATTGACGGTTAAAAGCGACTTTACCGGCAAAGTCCAGGCACTCTCCGTCATTGAAGGCCAACAGGTCTCCATCAACGACGCCTTGCTCAAGATCGAAGACGAAAAACTTACCTATGTCATTGACCGCCAGCACGCCGAACTTCGCGAAGCCGAGGCTCAGCTCGAACTCGATACCAGCAAATCAAACAACGCCATCCCTGAAGAAAACCCGGAAGAAAACAGCGATGCCGCCTCGGAAGACAGCTTTGTTTCCCCAAATAACCCAAATAACCCAAGTAACAACGAAGACAACGTGACCCCCGAAAATCCCGACGCAACCCCTAACGCCGCAACCGCTCCAAACCAAGAGCCCACCGAGAGCACGCCCTTCCCTGGCCGCCGTCCTTTCGGCATGCGACGACCGTTTCGACGCCCAGGGCTACCCGCGCGACCCGCAAACATTCCCCTTCCTCCCAATCCAGAGCTTAACGAAAACCGGATCAGCCTCGACCAAGCCAAGATCGACCGCATCAAAACGGAGCTTGCCATTTCCGAACGCCAACTGGCGGGAAGCACCGTTCTCACCTCCGTTGACGGCTTTGTCGCTAAAATCAACGTCGCCGAAGGTTCGATGGTGAAGCCGGATGACATTCTACTCGAGATCGTCAAGATCGATCCCATCGAGTTCAGCGTCCAAATCCCGAAGGAAGAAATCTCGCGCCTCAACAAAAGCATGGAGGCAAAGGTTACGGCCAATAACTTCGGACAAGAAATTTTCAGCGGCCAAGTGAGCTATATCGGCGCCGAAGTGGATGCGGCGAAAAAAAGCCTCGAATTGCGCGTACGCATCCCGAATCCCGGCATGCGCTTGAAAGCCGGGATGGATGGAATCGCCCACCTCGCGATCGCGAACAAGACCCACCCAGCGCTCTTGA
>JAIOPF010000301.1 GCA_021414045.1 Deltaproteobacteria bacterium
CGCCCCGATTTGCTGGTTTTGAGCGTGCTCTTTCACGACATCGGAAAAGGCAAGGGCGGGCAGCATTCCGAACGGGGCGCGGAGATCGCCCAGGCCGTCATGAGCCGCATGATGTATTCCGGGAACGACATCGCGGAGGTGGAATTCCAGGTGCGTTCGCATCTGCTGATGCCGCACCTATCCCAGCGCCGGGATCTCGAGGATTACAACTTGATCTCCCAGTTCGCCCGCTCGATGGCGACGCTCGACCGGCTGAACATGCTTTTCATCCTCACTTGGGCCGATATTCGGGCCGTGGGCCCCGATGTCTGGACGCCATGGAAGGGAACGCTGCTGCAGGACCTCTATCAGAAGACCCGAAAGGTGATCGAGATCGGCGACTTCAGTCCCGAGCGTGCCTTGGTCATCATGCAGCAGATGAAAGAGAAGATACTCGAGATCGCTGAGCCCGGCATCGACCGCGCCGCGCTGAAGCAATATCTCGACAGCATGCCGCCGCGTTATTTCATCGCCAACACGCCGGCGGGCATCACGGCGCATTTCCAAACCATCCAAGGACATTTCGGAGAAGGTTTCCTGTTCCAAAGTCAGATCGACCGAGCCGAGAATCTCAACCGCATTTTGGTTTATACGGTGAACACGCCGCGTCTCTTCGAGCAGGTCACCGGCGTCATGGCGGCGAACCAGGTGAACATCCTCGCTTTCGAGCAGTTCTTCTCGACCAAGGGGGAGGCGCTGTTATTGTTGAAGGTGACGGACCATCGCGGGGCGATTTTGGAGGAAGACCGGCGCATCGAGGCCTTGCGCCGGGATCTGCAAGAGGTGGTGCAGGGCAAAATTTCCATGGAGCGTTACGCCCAGGCCCATCAAAGCCAGCTGTACTGGGGCAAGAAATTGGCGACCCTCCGTCCCCCCAGGGTCGAGATCGACAACGACGTCTCGGCCTACTACACGGTCATCGACGTCTATGCGAACGACCGGATAGGCATTCTTCACGACATCGCCCGGGTGATTCGAGCTTTGGGTCTGTATATCGAGGTGTCCAAGATTTCGACCAAGGTCGACCAGGTCGCCGACGTGTTCTACGTCAAAGATATTTTCGGACATAAAATCACCGATTCCAAGAAGATTGGGGGCATCAAAAAGGCGGTGATCGAAGCCTTGACCGAGGCCCCGAAGGAGGCTTGAGATGGGAACCGCGATCACATGGGTCCTAGTTTTCGTTGGTTTAATGGGCGCCTTGGTTTGGGTGAGGATTCGCGAGAGCCGTTACCTCAAGAAACGGACCCGGGACGCGATTCGGCCCGAGTTGAGGAAGGAATTCGAGAGTGAAGTCGAAGACGCTGTGCGTCGAAAAGCGGCTTTTCAAGACGCCTTGCAGAAATTCGTGCCCAAGGATTGAGCTCTAATGAAAATTCTATGTAACACCGCGTTTTCACGTTGCTTCCTCTGACGGGCGCTGTTATAGGCAAAAGAGATAGGTACATCCTAACGAGCAAAATCCATGTCTCCCAAGATCAAGTTATGTAAAGAGGCTGGTTGCAATAATCAGCAAACCACTGCGGGTTTTTGTCGCCTTCACTATCTGAAGAACTGGAAAAAAATCCAGGGCGACAGAAAGCGCAAGGCGGCGAAGAATCTCAATAAGTATATTGAGAGCATCGTCCGCAGCAATCCCGACCGCGCTCAAAACGCCCTCAAGGAAAATTTGCGCGACGAACCCGCTTTCGAGCGTTCGATGGAAGAGGTCTTCTACGGCGATAATCTTCGCCAGACCATGGTCGATCTCGGCTACCGCGAAGACATCGATACCATGATCGGTTCGATTAAAATTGACGAAGACTTCTAGTCCTCGCGATTCCCTAGCTTTCTTGACTTTCCATCGATAATTCAATAACCCCCATCTCCTCATTATGGCTCTAGTCGTCCAAAAATACGGTGTCCACCGGCGAACAGGTGACCATCGCGCTTCTCGCCTTGGCGATCCAAAATCTCGGCGTTCCCTCCGTGAGCTATCTCGGGCACCAGGTCCGGATCTTGACGGACGATTCCTATAGCAAAGCCCGCATCCGTTCCATCGACGACGAAAATATCCAGCGGGACCTGAAAGCCGGCAAAATCGTCGTGGTGGCGGGTTTCCAGGGGGTCGACGAGAAGGGCAACCTGACGACCCTGGGTCGAGGCGGTTCGGATACCACCGCGGTGGCCATCGCGGCGGCGCTCAAGGCCGATGCCTGCGAAATTTACACCGACGTCGACGGAGTCTACACCACCGATCCCAATATCTGCTCGGACGCCCGCAAAATCGACCATATCTCTTACGAAGAGATGCTAGAGATGGCCTCGACCGGGGCCAAGGTCCTGCAGATTCGTTCGGTGGAAATGGGCGCCAAGTACAATGTCCCCATCGAGGTGCGCTCGTCGTTCAATGACCATCCCGGTACCTGGGTGACCAAGGAGGAAACAAAAATGGAAAGCCGCATGGTAACCGGCGTCAGCCTCAACAAGGACGAAGCGAAGATCGCGGTGCGCCAAGTCCCCGATACGCCGGGCGTCGCCAGCAAGATCTTCGGACCCATCTCCGATGCCAATATCAACGTCGACATGATCGTCCAGAACGTCAGCTCCGAGGGCACCACCGATCTGACCTTCACCCTTCCCAAGAGCGAGTTGAAGCGCGCCTTG
>JAIOPF010000007.1 GCA_021414045.1 Deltaproteobacteria bacterium
CGGTAATTGATCTATCGAATCGTTCGATCTTTGAATGGGCCGTCCTGGGCTTCGTTTTGCGCTTTCCAAGGAATCCTCGAATGAACCACGGGACATGATTGCGGGATTGACATTGAGGGTGGGAATTTCAAACACAGTTCCTCCTAAAGTTGGGCCGCGAGTCCTGCAGGATTGGCGCGTCTTTCCAGGCTCTTGGCGATACCTTCTGATCCGTTCATATGGCTTGATAAAGCAAAGGGGATGCCGAAGGTTAACTAATTGAAATTATTAATAATTTCAAAAATCTCACAATTTGTTGAGGGTGGGGATGTCCCGTGTTGTGTGGGCGGTTTGCGCGTTTTGTGTAGGGGGGAAGTATCGATTACAGAGCTTTTTTGAAGGCCTCGACCATCTCGACGGGGGCAGGATCGATGCCGTAGTCTTTGGCCAAGTAGTAGGATGCAAAATCCGCGATCGCGAGGCTCTCGAACATCTCGAAGACGGGGGCTTGGCCCTTGAAGCTCAGTCGATGGATCGGAATGTCTTTCTCGAGCAGTTCCTGCGTCACGTCCATTCGACGATGGATTCTCGGGTCCATGAAACGGCTTTCCAAAAAAATCAGGGCGGGCTTGAGGATCAGGCGGGTGAAGCCGACCATCTCGTTGTGGTTCAATTCGGGAAAGACGTTGCTGAAACTCTGGATTTTGGCGTTCTCGTTGAACTTGATTTTCCAGATCCGAGCGGCGCCGGCGAAATTCGAGGGGCCGTAAATGATGGGGACCCGGTCCTTGAGAGCGGAGGCCAATTCTTTGCCGCGGGCCTCCGAGGCGTCTTGTAGGACCTCCAAGTAATCTTCTAGAGAGGTGAACAAGGGTTCCGGCGAATCTTCAAGGATGCCCAAGCGGTGCAGCAAACCCATCAAGGTCGCGAAAAAATATCCCGTGGCGCAGCGAGGTTGAATGCAGTCGGGAATCGGAATCCAGGGAACTTTCGCGGCCTCCGCCATCTCTTTCAGTTTTCCTCCGTTGGAGAGGGCGATCAACCGGCAGTGTTTCCGCTGGGCTTCCTCGAAAACGGACAGGGTTTCTTCGGTGTTCCCTGAAAAAGAGGCGGCGATGACCAAGTCGTCGGAATTGGCCGATTTGGGCAATTGGTAATCGCGGATCAATTCGAGCTTGAAGGCGCCTTCGAAATAATCGTTCAGCAAATCCGCCGGCAGAGAGCTTCCCCCCATGGCGGCGTAAAAAATCTTGGCGCCATCCAGGCGGCGCCAGGGGGCGAGATCTTTGCTTTCCCTCAACAGCTTCCAGCTCTTGAGGAATTGCTCCGGAAATTGGCGGATGGTTTGATAAATAGCGATTCTCCCTTGGAGTTCAGCGCGGTACCGTTCAAGCAAGCCTTGAGCGCAGGGCGCGGCTTCTTCCTTAAAAGAGAGAGAGGGGTTTATCCAGAGAAAATTATGCCGGCGGATCCCAAAAAAAAACCCGTCTCGGACGCCACATCCGGGACGGGTTTTTATCGTTTCAAGGCTTACTTAGGCGCCAATCACGAAATCGGAGGTGTCGGCGCGAAGTCGGGCTCCGCGCAGTTCCGCGCGCAGTTCCGTGGGGAGGTGTCCGGCGCGGGCCAAGCCCTCGGCCCGATGCAGGTAGCGTTCGGCGCGGGCGAATCCGTCGCGGGCGCGGGCCAGGATTTCATCCCGGCGCGTGCCGGTGAAGCTGCGTGCCAGGCGGACGTCCAGTTCCGCGCTACCCATCAGGTTGTTGGCCTCGCCGATGAGGGACGCCACTCGCGCTTCCCTTCGGCTTCCCCCTCGCGTCGCGGGCAAGTCCAGAGCGGGAGTCGCGCGGCTGTCAAAGCTGGCTTCCAAGCTGTAAGACCGGTCGGTGCCATGATAGCGGGTGACGGGTCGGTATCCCGAGAAAACGATGCTTCCGCTGATCGGCTCGTGGTGGCGTGCTCCGGACGGGCGGGTGTGTCGGCTGCCTTCCCGCGTAAGCCCTTCGAGACTTAGCCTCGGAAGATGAAAATGAGAGCGACGAGGGGTCAGCGCGGGAAGAGAGTCGGCGCCGTCTGGAACGCGGGTAGAGAGGTGCACGACGGGCATGGACTCGGCGTCGGCTCGGGCTCGGATGGCAATGTCATCGGCGGTGAAAATCGTGGGGATCGTGGGGGTCATACATAAGCTCCGTTATGGTATGCCCCCTTCACACAAGCTGGAGTGCTTGTTTTTTGAAAGTGTGCAATGTACAGGATAAGCAAAAGCGGTGCCAGAATGAGACGCGGCGCGTTGGGCAACGGCTAGTCTTATGAAATTCAGCGTGTTTTTCCTGCAATCGCCAAAAAATGTCTGGATTCTTCGTTTGGAAAAAACCGCGAATTTGAGGGAGGGGCACCCCGGCCGGGAGACCCTTGTCGGACTTGTCTCTCCAGGCGAGCCCGACTAAACCCACTTCTTTTTCTTGAAAAACCACAGCATTCCGCCCACCAGGGTCGCCATCAAACCCCATAGGACGTAATAAAATCCCGGCCAACGTAATTCCGGCATGTCCTCGAAGTTCATCCCATAGACCCCGACGATGAAGGTCAGGGGCAGGAAGATGGTGGCGGC
>JAIOPF010000302.1 GCA_021414045.1 Deltaproteobacteria bacterium
ATGCCCACCAATCCGCTGTCCCAAATTCCGGGTTCCAGCAAGGCTATCCCGATGCCCACTTCCCCATCGTCGGCGAGCGTCGTCAGCAACTTATTTTGGCCCAGGCGTTCGGCGGCGACTCCGCTCAATACCGGCCTACCGAAACGAAATTGGACCTCCAGCGAATGTTCCGCCGCATCCAAAGCCAGAAGATGGCAAACCGCGCGCTTGACCGAGATCAAGCTCGCGATCCGCGAGAAATACTTCGGTCCGCGCTCGGAGGCGGGCAGGGCCGCCTGGGGCAAGCGGACGATTTCCTGCGGGGTCAAGAATCGTTCCAACAAGGCGTGGAGATCTTCCGGGGAATTCTGGGCCAAGTCGCGATAGAGCGCGGTTCTATCGGTTTCGACGGAGACCTCTCCGGGCTTTTGTTCCAGCAACAAGTCGAATTCGCGGTAAATCCGCTCGACCACGCTTCGCAATTGGTCTCCCGTCAACGCAAGCATCTTTCGCGATGAAGGTCTTGCGGGTGACGGAAGGGGCAAGGCTGACACAAGGCCCGCGCTTAAGGAGCGCAGTTCCCGATTCGGGGCGACGAATTCCGCTCCGAATTTGCCCCAGGGAATTTCGATGGAAAACCGCTGCAAGGGGTAATTTTCAGGGGCCGGGGACTGAAACGAAAGCCGCGTGGAAGGCGGCGGCTCCGGAGCGGCCAACAGGTCTCCCAGTTCCGACGCATAACTATTGGACATGCGGGAAAGATACTTCTCCGGAGACCCCAAGGTGAAATTCAGCGTGGAGGATGGCCGAGCCGAGGGAGGCTGCAGGACCGAAAAACCCGGCAAGTCTCCGAGCATCTCGAAAGTCGAACCGCTATCGTCCACGAGCGTGTCGAAGGCGCGCTTGCCCCGCAGGACGCTGATCGCGGGATGCTTCAGTTTCACGCCGCGGGTGGGAAACTCGCGAATCTTCGCCAAATAACTCTCGATGGTCGGATTCTCGGAGTAACGCAAATCTCCGTTCTTGAGCCCGCGCATCGCCAACACCAGGTCCTCACGAGTGTAGATATTCAAGCCCTCCCTGACCTCGACGATGGAGACCGCCTCGGTCGGGGTCTTCCCGAAATAGATCATCTTCATCGCGGGATCTTCGTTGGCGAGGCGAAGAATGCGGCCGGCGGGGCCGGTGGTGGCCATGATCAGATTCTTCTCCTGCCCAAGCCGAAGACCTAATTGAAAGGCGCGAACCCCGGGATGCAGCTGGACGTGTTGCCGAAAACGAGTCGGGAAAAGCCTTTGGATCCCGTCGAACCATAATTTTTCGAAGAGGTTCAGCTGGACGCCTTCCGAGACTTGGAAACTCTGGTACTGAAGCAATTCGGGACTGGTGTTCCGATAAACCGCCTCGGCGCCCTTCTCCATCGCGCCTTGGAATATGTCGCGCGGTGAAAAGGCCCAATGCAGGTAGACCTCGTCGATATCGAAGGCGACGCGCTGAACCCTTTCGGGATAGCGTCGCGCGATCTCGAAACCACGGCGGAAGGAGCTTTCGTCGAAGGAGTGCGTGGTGATTCCGAAGGCGCTGAGCAATTCCTTGACGAAGCCGGGCCTCTCCAAGGAAACCGGCTCGACGTAACCCCGAGGCATGAGTCCACGGAGTTGCCGCTCGGCCTCTTCGCGATTGAGCCTTTCGCCGCGCGGGCTCTCGTAGGACGGACGGGTCCCTAATTTGGGCAAGGTGAGCGGAGAACGATCCGAACCCGGGCCCTCCCCGCCGCCCTCCATCATCGACATCCAGAAACCAAAGGAGTTTTCCGAACCCTCCGGCTTGGAGGGAAGTTGGGCCGAAGCCAAAAGAGCCCCTTCCCATCCCGAGCGAGGCCGGAATGGCGAACCTCGAGGCGTCGCTTCGGAGAGCGCCTCCACTTGGAGATCCATGGACCTTTCCCATGCGCCGAAACGGGAACCGAAGGCGTGACGGCTAAGATTGCCGGCGACGTGGAACTGCAACAGCAAAGCCAAGGAGTCGATCAGGGTCATCGCCCCGTCTTGGTGGCGCCTTAGCCCGGCCAATCTTTCGAGACCGTGGCCGAGATAAATCCCACCCAGCATGGAGGTTTGCGCGAAGGCTTGTTGGGCAATACCCGGCCTGCCTCCGAGTCGCCGATACGCGCCGTTACTTAGGGCGCCGGCGACCTTGAGGCCGCCCAAGACCAGGAAGCTCGAGGCGAATTCGCGGGCCAAGGTTTCTTCGCTCCAATCCTGAGCGCGGCCCAAGGCAGCGTTCCCAAGACGTCCCGCTAGCGTGAAGCTCGGCGCCTCCAGCGTGAATGCCCCGAAACTCGCCAAGGCTCGCGCTCCGAAACCGCGCGTCAAAAAATTCGCCGAGGGAGAAAGCGCCAGACGGCTCATCATGGCAAGGCGGCTCATGCGAAAGACGAGTCCAGCCGAACCCATCGCAAACAGGGCGGCGGGATCGCTGGCCTCCTGAGCCAGACGACGCAGCAGGAATTCGGCGCGGGCGCCTCGGCCACCGTGGCCCAGAATGGCATCCAGGCCCGCTTGGGCACGATTTCTCTGGGGCCCTTCGGGAGCCGCGCCAAGGATCGCCGCATAGGTCTCGGCGGCCAAATCGAGGCGACCTTCTTGCTGGTGCCGAGTCGAGAAACCCAGCAGGCCTTCGTAGAACAAAGTTTCATCCGTCTCGGCGGACAAGGCCTGCAATTCTTGCCTATCAGATTCTTGCGCCAAGCGCAGGGGACGAGCGATCACCTGAGAAGCCGGAAAAGCCGGGCCTTCTTGGGCGTTAGGGCGAAGGGGTCCGCCCGTCGTCGAACGGTGAGCGCGATTTGAAAACATAATATTGAGACAGGTCTTTTCGCCGCGGTGAGCCAAAAGTTGCTTGGACCGGGAGGAGAATTATTCTTCCGAGTTCGGACGCAAACTCACTGGAATTAATCGGGAATTCGGTCGCCCCGAAATTTGCAAGACGGGCGGAGAGAGCACGAACCTTCCTTGGTAATGCCGCAACATTTCCATTTCGCTGTAAGGAAGGACGTTTTGGTAATCGAAATGGTCGTAAACGAAGTCCCAATATCCAGCTTCCACTGTCGTTCTTTCCGGAGTCATTAATCCATTTTTCATCAAGATGCGAATGACTTGCGGATTTTTCACGTTCAACCATTGTAGGTCTAAACCTTGAACCGAAGCTTGGGTCGCCAACCAATCCATCACGATGGTTCCGGCGCCTCTCGGCAATTGGTAGGAGCCCTCGTTGGTGATGAGGTTCGCCGGAACCAATTTTCCGGGTTCCATGAAAAATTGCAGCAATCCCCCTTGTCCTCCCTCGAGAAGTTCGATTTCGATGAGAGTATTGCCGGGGGAAGAAAGCCGGTCGGTCTCGCCGACGCGCCGACTCGTCAGCACGCGAGCTCGAAGTTCCCCTCCGTCGCGTCGGGCGATCACGCGCTCAGTGCCAGGTATCAAGAAATCCCGAAGGGGATCCACCTGCAATTCGTAAGGATGGGAGGTTTCCCGAAGAACCGAGGCCGAGCGCAAGGTCGCAGGCAGGAGATCGGGATTCGGCCTTCCATGAACGTTGAAATATCCCTTTCCCGCGTGACGGGTCAGAAAGTCTCCACTGGTCAGGGGAGCCATTCCCAAAGCGCTGCTTCCGTAGGGTTTTTTGAAGACCCTGGCTTCGACCATCGCGTTCCTCGGAGCCAGCAAGTCGCAATTCTGAAGAATGCGAAAAATTCGGGGATTGTTGATTCCCAAGACGCTGAAGAGTTGCCCGCGAAGCGCGGCCTGGGTGGCCAGCCAGTCGGTCAAGATAGCCCCCGCACCCGGCGCCATATCCAGCGTCACTTGGTTGTTTTCGCGGGTGCGAATATGGAAAAGGTGCAGTGTGCCCGGTTCGACGTAAATCGTGAGCTGTCCTCTGGTCGTTCCTTCCGAAACCTCGAAACGATAACGCGGAACGCCCGGCACGATATAATCGTCGGTGGGTGCGCTGAAATCCGACTCCGTCAGCCGCAGGCGGATCTCGCCTCCGTTGCGAGTGGCCACCACGTGATCGGCTCCCGGCCGGAGAAAGCTATCGAGATCCCGCATCACCAATTCGTAGTTCCAAAGGCGAGAGCCATCTCCAAAGGCGCCCGATTCGCGGGTGCGAGGAATGCGCGGCTGCAACACGCCTTCGACGGGATCCGGCGCCGCCACCGGTGATTCCGGACGTGGGGCGCGGGAGACCGCGCTCACCCCTCCGGAAATCTTCGGATCAAAGCCGCCAGAAGTCATCATGAGGACATTGGGCAATGAAAGTCCGCCACCGGCCGGCGCAGCGGCTAATTGGGGAAGCCGAACGCGGCTCGGAACATTCTCTCTCGCCAGGATCTCGGTGCGAAGATCGAGACCCCGCTCCCAACGCGCAACGCCTTCTCCCGAAACGGAAGCGCCGAATCGCCCAACCACGTGGAACTGCAAAAGCGTCGCCAGCGAGTCGACGAAGGTGGTCGCGCCGTCCCGATGCGGCCGCAGTCCGGTCCATTGTTCCAAGCCATGTCCCAAGTAGATGCCACCCAGGGTGGCGCCCTGGTGAAAGAGGGTTTGCGAAAGCCCGGAACTCGCGCCCGACCTGCGATACAGCGAAGCTCCGGCCCAACCCGCCAGCTTGAGGCCGCCCAACACCAAGAAACTCGAAGCCAAATCCCGCCTCAGTCCGGAGGCGCTCCAATCCTGTTCTCGACCCAAGGCCTGTCCCGCCAATCGCTGCGTCAGAGTGAAAGCCGGCGCTTCCAAGGCGAAACCCGCGACGCCAGCAAGGGCCCGGGCTCCGAAGCCACGCGTTAAAATATTTCCGGTCGTGGAACCAGCCAAGCGGCTCAGCACCGTGAAGCGCGTCATACGAAAGACGCTCCCAGCCACCAACATGCCCAACAGAGCCGTGGGTTCGCTGCTTTGACGCGTCAATTGGCGCAGCAAAACCTCGGCGCGGGCGCCGTTGGAACCACGCCCTTGCAAGGCGTCGAGGCGCTGGCTGGCGCGGGCTTGGAACGGGGAATTGGCGGCGTTGGTCTGGATTTGGGAGTAAATCTCGGCGGCGATTTCCTCGCGGCCCGCCTGCTCTTGGCGCAGGGCGAAGGAGTAAAGTCCCTCGAGGTAGAGTTCAGGATCGCTTTCCGTGGCCAAGCTGCTCAGTTCGGCCCTTTCCGGAGCATCGAACCTTCGCAGCCAAGTCTCGGAGAGACCGGTCTCCGGCAACGCCGCTAAAACCTTACCCGTCATATTGCTTCCTCAACCCTTTGTTCCCTCAAGGAATTCCTGCTTTGCTTTTGATACTTAAGGGTTTTTTCGGAGGAACTCGCGCAAAGTTGCGCCTCCCGGAAGCGAGCCGGTTATTGAGGCTAGGCGGGGGCTAGTCGCGGAAATTCTTGAATTGCAAAGGTAATTCGAAATCGAGGCCGCGCAAAAGCTCCATCACTTCTTGGAGGTCGTCCTTCTTTTTGCCGGTGACCCGGACCTGGTTGTCCTGGATCTGGGCCTGGACCTTCATCTTGCTGTCTTTGATGGCGGAGGTGAGCTTTTTAGCCTTCTCGGTCTCGATGCCTTCCAGCACCTTGACGTCACACTTCACCAGAGAACCGGCGGCCGGCTCGATCTTACCGACGGACAGCGATTTGATGTCGATGCCGCGGCGCATGGCCTTGGTTTGGAGGATTTCGACGACGGCCTTCAGCTTGGTCTCGTTGTCGCTGACCACGTGGATATTTTCTTTGTCATACTTGATCTCGGTCTTGGTGCCCTTGAAATCGTAACGCTGCATGACCTCTTTGGTCGCCTGGTTGACCGCATTGTCCACTTCCTGCTTGTCGATTTCGCTGACCACGTCGAATGAAGGCATGTTCACCCTCCTAAGATTATTTCTTTTTATATTCGAAAAGGTCGTCGGATAAGCCCGGATTGAACTCGACTTTTTCGAAGATGTAATGGCTGACGTTTCCGGAATCCGTGTAGAGAAAAACCTCCCTAGCTTGGGCGCTTTCCGGATCGAAGCCCATCACCAGCCATTGCAAACTGGATCGTTTTTGCAAGGGTGTCAATTCCAACCACGTCAGGCCCTGTTTCTCGCGTTTCAGGTCGGTCCATTTTTTGGGATCGACTTCCTCCACGGCGAAGTCGCGCTTCAATTGGCCCAAGCCTCCCAGGAAACTCAGGGCCTCGGCGGGCATGGTTTCATCGTTCAAGGGATAGCTTTGGGCCTGAGAATCCCCCGTCTCGAAGATCCAGAGGGTTTTCGCGTTGCTCAAGTAGTTACGGCCCTGGGGTCCCTCGTAACGTATCGCCATCTTGTT
>JAIOPF010000303.1 GCA_021414045.1 Deltaproteobacteria bacterium
AGCTGCGGGACCAAACCGAAGTCCGCGCCCAATATTTTCTGGAACGCGTCGAACATCCGCGGCCCGGGGAATCTCCGGTGCGCTTGGCGGTCAACCTGACCTTGGAACCCCTGGAAACCGGGCGCATCGCGATCTCCGAGCGGGGGGTTTCGGTGAATGCCGACGCCTTGCACGTCGGTCGCGCGGTCATCGAACTGCGCATTCCCGTGATGCTGGATCCCGCGGCCCGCGCCCCATCGCCCGCGATGCACTTCCGTCTCGAGGGAATCCGCGCCCAAAATCTCGATTTCAACGCCGACGAGGCCGGACTGCACGCGGTCCTGCCCGAAGCCGAGATCGGCAGCCTCGATTTTCGGCGAGAGGCGGGGCCGAATTGGAGCCTGCGGGTCCGCGAATTGCGCGGCGACAATTTCATGATCGAGCATCCCGCGGTCAGCGTGAACTTGGGACACACCGAGATTCCAGAACTGAACGTCGAACGCTCCTACACCGAGGCGGGTGAACCCGGCGAGCTGGTCATCACCGGACCATCCATCGGAATTGACGGCATTCACACCGATGGCCGCATCCCCGTGCGAGACGGCTCCTTTCATCTCACCGATGGTCATATGACCCTGCGTCAAGGTTCGATGGTTTTTGACGGCGATCTCGACCTGCGCGCCTCGCTTCCGAATGGTTTCAGCGAGGGGCCGACGGAACTCGACAATTTGACGATCTCGCCCTCCATCGAGGACCTGCACTTGAGCGGTCGGGCGCATTTCGAATTCTTCCGCGACGGCTGGTCGCTGCGACGCTCGGAGGGCGCGGCCCCGCTGAATATTGGGTTCCGCATCGCCGACTCCTGGTTGAGCCACTGCCCCGGCAGCCTTCCGGGATTTCTCGACCGTTTGCCCGCCGCCTCCGTCATCCAAACCCGCGTGCAGATCAGCGGCGCCCAGGTCGAACTGGAGGATTTACGTTCCGTCGAATATCGCCAAGTCGAGACCGAGACTGGGAGGCGCGGGCAAATCCGCGAGCTGCAATCCGGTCCCATCACGGTGCATCATCTTTTGGGAGGAGGCAGCATCTGGGTTGGGCTCCCGATCTGGGGTTTTGTCCGAGGCTTTTTCCCGAACCTGGGCGGCGCCTCCACCCGCCGCGAACGCCGGCCCGATATGAGCCCCCTCACCGCCCATCTTCCCACCGCCGTTCGGGACGTCTTGGGCAACGGCGATTTCTTTCGGATCGGCGGAGTCGCCCTCACCCGCGACGAACACGGCGACTGGCGCACCCAGATCGACGACATGATTCTGAACATCCATGAAGCGGACGGACGCGGGCAATTCGGGGGCATTCGTCTCCCTCGGATCGTGCTTGAGAGCCGAGAGACGGCCGGAGGAGCCCGCCGCACCAGTTTCGAATTGGACCCCAATTATTGGGCGAATATTTACTTAAACGACCCGGATCGCGGCGGCTCCTTCCGCTTCGTGCGCTGGATGCTGCCACCCGGACATTGACCGAGGTTGAGATGACTCCTTGCAACAATTGCCACGGCGGAGAAGGAACTCGCCCCACTCGTTCGGAACTGCAATGGCTGCGCGGCGACGACCTACCGGTGGCTCCAACCATGGATTGCCCAGCCGAGGCCCATTGGCCCGAGGCTTTGCGTCAAGCGCGACCCGAGCTCCAAGGTTATCCCTGGTGGACCCGGGGAAATTTTCGCGCGACGCAGCACCGCATGCAGCCGTCGACTCCGACCTACAGCTTCGATCTCGAGAGCGGCAGCGTGTCTCTCGATCTCGGCCTGCGCAGCTTCGTCTATAACCTTTCAAACCACCGTACAACTTTCAACTCTTGGAGTACCTATACGGTAGACGTCCATGCCGATCCGAATGCGGGCCTCGCCCTGAATCTGGAGGTTGAACACAACCGTCTGTCTCTTGATAACGGCCTGATCGCCTTAAGCGGGGTTTCCATCGACGGCCCCTACTTTTTCAATTTTTCGGACATTCCGCGGCAAGGCATTTTCGATCCTGCGGGAAATTTTTGTCTATTACCCAGCACCTTGCTCGCCTACCCCTCGGAAGGATTTTCCGCCCATCCCCGGTCCCACCTTTCCGTCGGCATCAATATTTTGCGGCCCGACCTTTTGAATATCGGAGGAGGCGGGGGTATATCGGCAAACCTATGTTTTCCCATGCCCGGCGAATTCCGCGAACCCAGGATCAGCAGCGAGGCTCCCCTGCCTTCCGGCTACGAACTGCATGACTTGGCCGATCGGGTTCAGTCCTGGCGAGCCAATCGCCCACAGAATCCCGTGCCGTCCTCCGATTCCGTATGGAATCATCTCTATCTATCCAGCGGCCGGCGGCTGCAAAACGTCTTCGAGCTCTTGCGAGTCGGAAGCGAAGCGCAGGTGAACCTCCGCGACCTGCAAGACCTCTTCATTCCAGGACTCATCGACCTAGGCCCCTCCCAGGCAAACCTTCAGGTACGGTGGACGGCCGAAGGCGAACTCGAGGCCAGCCTGCGATCCCTGGTCTTGGCCTTTCAAGAAATGGGCTATGGGACGGCCGCGGGCACGGAAACTCCCGGTTTCTTGCTGCAGTCGGCCCGCGTGACGGGCCCGGAATCGGAGTCCGCGCTGAACCTGCGTTTCGATCCCATCGCGAGACAATTAAGATCGCTGCGGGGGCATCTCGACCTCGAAGCCGCCTTCTCCTTGCTGCGCCTCGGTCTGCGAAATCTGCAAATCCAAGGTCACGCGGATATCGCGCGCACCGCGGAGGGAAACTTCGCCTTCTCGCTCAGCAACTTTAATTTCCTCATTCCACGCAACACGCTGCCGACCTCCGATCCCAATGCGATTCCCCTTAGTCTGGAAGGCTCCCTGCGCGGGGCGGAGGGCCCTCACGAACTGCTCGGCGTCTCCATCCCCGGCGGCCTACGCGGCGAATGGAATCCCCTTCGAAACGAGGTTCATCTCGAGGGCAACTTGGTCCTGCGGGGCGAAATCGACGGGCCGCGGGGGCATTACGAAGCTCGGGTGCCTCTGACCTTTTTCACCACGTTGAGGATGGGTCCTGAAGGAGCGCGGCCGGTCCCGGGTTCCACGGCCATGGAAATCCACGATTTGGAGATCGTCCACGCGGAGACTCGTCGCGAAGTCCTGCGCGAGGGAGAAGTCTTTCTCAGCGACGACCCGGAGCGGGAGATCTTTCGGCCAAATCCGGATTTCCATCGGTTCCGCATCGGAACCGAGGAGTTCGGCGGTCCTCCGACTTCCCCCGTTTCGGTGGAAATCCGCGGTATTTGGGCCAACCATCATCGCGTCAGCCTGCGGGGGGAAATCCCGCTCGCCCTCGAGAGCGGCCCCTCTCCTTCCTATGATTTTTCTCGGCTACTCCAAGACGGTTCGGAATTTCACGTCGATATGGAAGATCTCCAGCCCGTCCTTCGGCCACCCGAAACCTCGCCGCACTTCAACGTGATCGGAGGCCACCTCCGAGTTCAACGTTTTCCCCAGGCGGATGGTTCGTGGCTTTGGGACATCATGCTAGGAGGAGATGCGATGACTCTAGGAGAAGGCCGCAAGGGGCTTTCCCTAAGAAATCCCGAATTGGCCTTGGAATTCGACCGGCTGTCTCCCACGGACGAGGGCACCCGAGTTCGCATCCCCCTCCTGGATTTTCGGGCCAATGCCCAAGGCGCCGACTCCGGAATGCTGCGCGGTCCCGTCCAACTGCATCTAAACCCTCATCAAGCCGGCTTGGAATGGTCCTAGACCCTCATTATCGTCCCACCGAGATCCAAGACCTGGATTTGAACCTCAGCCTGCAAGGCATCGATGTTTTGCCCCCGCGACTCCGCCGCAATCTCGACAATGGCGGGCGTTTTATCGGGATCGACGGCCGGTTACAGGGACATTTTGAGATGAATTATCCCGAGGATCGCCGTCTTTGGAATGGTCATGGTGAAATCCGCCTACGCGGGGACCGCCAAGGCGATATTTACCTGGTCAACAGCGCCTTTCACCGCACCGGAGCGCCTTTGGTCCGGAATACCCGCTGGCGCTGGGAACGCATTGACCGAATCGATTGGGGCCGCGGTTACGCCATCGGAGACTTCCACCTTCAAACCCTGCTCAATCCCACTTCCTTATTGAGGCCTCTCGAAGGGTCGGAACAAGGCCTCAGGGCTTATGGGGGAGATGGGCAAGTCCTTTTGCCCGGGGAGGTTTGGGCGGAGATGCCCTACGATAATCAACCCTGGAGCCCGCGGGGCTTTCGAAACCGTATCGTGGATTACATCGAAACCCTCTGCCGTCAGGACCCACGTTGCGGTCTCTAGGGTGCCGCACAAAGCGCTTTTCTTTGGTAAGACGAATAGGTAGATTCCCCGTCTCGAAAACATCCCGGCAAGGGGGGATACTAAATATGAAAAAATCCATCTTCAAACTTTTCACCTTTCTCGTTTTCTTCGCCAGTCTGGCCTCCGCTTCGGCAGCCTCGCGCATCGAGTACATCCTCGATGTCAGCGGCTCGATGAACGCCCTCGCCGGCGGCGAAAAGCGCATCGATGCGGCCAAAAAATCCATCACCTCGATGGTACAGGCTATTCCTGACGGAACCGTGGTGGCCCTACGTTTTTATTCCCATCGCATCGCCCCCAGCGACAAGGCGGGCAGTTGCAAGGATACCGAATTAGTGGTCCCCTTCGGACCCATCAATAAAGCCCAATTCTTAGCTGTCGTGAACGGCGCCAATCCCTTGGGGCAGACGCCCATCGCCTATTCCCTCGAGCAAGCCGCGAACGACTTCCAAGCCGGGGCGGACGAGGCTCAGTCCATTATTCTCGTCAGCGACGGCGAAGAGAGCTGCGGGGGAGATCCCGTGGCGGTCGCGAAAGGTCTCATCGCCCGCGGATTCAAATTGAAGATCAACGTCATCGGCATGGACGTCGATGCCAACGCGAAGAATCAATTGTCTGCTATCGCCTCCGCGACCGGCGGCCAATATTTTGACGCGAAGGACGCGGCCAGCCTGTCCGCCTCCCTGCAGAAATTGACGCAAGAATCCCTGGTCATCCAGAAGGCCGGGTCCTCGATCTACGGGGAAGAAATCCGCGGCGGCGACAATTATGAGACCGCGGTTCCCTTGGCCGTCGGCAAATTATTTCGCCTCAACCACCATCAGAAACAAAATCAATACGATTACTTCTATATCGAGGCCAAGCCGGGCCAAAAGATCACGGCCTCCATTGAAACCGGAGAAAAAGGCGTAACGATTAAGCCGGACAACACTTATGAAGAGAACCTGAACCCTTATGCCGGCATCTCGCTGCAAAGCCCGCAAAAGACCTCGATCAAAAGCGAGGAGATCATCGGCGGAAAAAATGACGCAAAACAGATCGTCTACCCCGTTCCCGTCGACGGTCAGGGTCGTTACTACATCTTGGTTGGTTCCGCCTACGACAACCAAAACAAGGACAACCGTTTCAAGGTCGACGTCGCGGAGCTCTTCGACGCCGGCACCAAACAGGACGCCGGAGACACCCGGGATACCGCCATCACGATTCAGCCCGGGACCATCAAGGGTTTCCTCAATCCCAACGACAGGATCGATACTTACCGGCTGACGCTGCCGGCAGGGCCCCTCACGATTCGCGCCCGTCCGGCCAGCGAAAAAGCCACCCTAAAGCTGGAACTCTTCGATTCAGAGGGCGTCCAATTGGCGAATGTCAGCGCTCCAAATGAAGGCGCCGTGGTCAAAATGGAAGGCGTCACCTTGGCGAAAAACGGAGAATACATCCTGAAGCTCTCGGGATTTTACGATCCGCCCGAGACCGAATATACCCTGGAAATCATCCCCGGCGGCGGTAGCACGCCCGGGGCGGATTTAGGCGCACCTCCCGCGGCCCCGACAACCCCAGCCGCACCCACGACTCCCGCGGCGCCACCTCCGACCACGGCAACGGCTCCTTCCAGCGATACCGTCTATAATCCGATTTCGAAGCCCATACCGATGCCCCGCGCCGGCACGGGCACTTCGAACAGCGATGAGATCTGCCAGATCTTCAAGCAGCTGCCTTGGTTGCAGAAGGCGAAGGTTTTGGGGCTGTACTCCGGAATCCCGCTCTTCGCGGGTTGGCTGATCGGTTGGCTCTGGGGATATTTGAAGGGACGCGGCAGCGGCAAACGCTGGGCGGCTCGGCAAGCGGCGAAGCAAAATACGCAGACGCCGCCCCCTAAACCCTAAAGTCAGGGATAAATCCTTAAGGAAAAGGGCGCTTCTTTAAGCGCTCTTTTTTTTATTTTTCGGGGATATTAACCCCGTCTTCGAGGTAAGCGACATAAACCTCTGTAAAGGGATAGGGCCTAGGCGACTGATTCCAGCGTACCTCGGGGATAATGCGGATGGGGTACTGGTTCCGCTGCACCGCCT
>JAIOPF010000008.1 GCA_021414045.1 Deltaproteobacteria bacterium
ATACCAACGAGCCGGAATACCGCAAGCTGCAGAGCAACGAATACATGGAAGCCCTGCGGGACCGCACCGTGAAAGTCGACATCCCCTACGTGACGCGCCTGGCCGAGGAGGTGAAGATCTATCAAAAGGATTTCAACTCCGAGAAGATCCAAGGGAAGCACATCGCGCCGCATACCATCGAGATGGCTGGCATGTGGGCCGTTCTCACCCGGCTCGAGGAGCCGAAGAAGGCCAACCTCACCCAACTGCAAAAATTGAAATTGTACGATGGCAAGACCCTGAGCGGCTTCACTGAAGACAACGTCAAGGAACTGCGCAAGGAGGCCAACCGCGAGGGTTTCGACGGGATCAGTCCGCGTTACATCCAAGACAAGATCAGCAACGCCTTGGTCAAGGACGTCGAGGGCTGCGTCAATCCCTTCATGGTGCTGAACGAGCTCGAGAGCGGGCTTCGCCATCACGCGCTCCTGAAAGACGACGACAGCCGGAAAAAGATGATCGAGTTGCTCTCCGTGGTCAAGGACGAGTACGAGGACATCGTCAAGAACGAGGTGCAGCGCGCCATTTCCAGCGATGAAGAGGCGATCAGCCGGCTCTGCGCCAATTACATCGACAACGTGAAGGCCTACACGCAGAAGGAAAGGGTCCGCAACAAGTACACGGGCCAGGACCAGGAGCCGGACGACCGCTTGATGCGGGCGGTGGAGGAGAAGATCGAGATTCCCGAGTCGCGGAAGGACGATTTCCGCCGGGAGATCATGAATTACATCGGCGCCTTGGCGGTCGAAGGCAAGAAATTCGACTACAAGACGAACGAGCGCCTGCACAAGGCCCTGGAGCTCAAGCTCTTCGAGGACCAAAAGGACAGCATCAAGCTGACCTCTCTCGTGACCAGCGTGATCGACAAGGACACGCAGGAAAAAATCGAGGTGGTGAAATCGCGACTGATCAACAATCACGGTTATTGCGACATTTGCGGGGGCAATGAGGGGGGTGAAGCGTCGACGGATGTTTCACAAAACGCATGGTTCTCAAGATCGAACAGGACTACAACCGCTTCAAGCAGATCGTGCGGGGCCGCATCAAGAAGGAGCTGCGTAAGTTCATTTCCAACGGAGAGCTGATCGGCAAGCAGGGAAAAGATCTTATCAGCATTCCGCTCCCCCAAATCGACATTCCGCATTTTACCTTCGGATCCCGCCAAAAAGGCGGGGTCGGCCAAGGGCAGGGCGACGTCGGCGACCCCTTGGGCGCCGATCCTGACGAGGGGGAGCGCAAGGCCGGAAGCCTGCCAGGAGAGCACCTCCTCGAGGTGGACATCAGCCTCGAGGATCTCGCCGAAATATTGGGCGAAGAACTGGAATTGCCGCGCATCGAACCCAAGGGCCAGGCGACCATCGTGCACAGCCGCACCAAGTATTCGAGCCTGCGCCGCACCGGCCCCGATTCCCTGGTCCATCGCAAGCGCACTTACAAAGAGGCCCTGAAGCGGCAGCTTTTGGCGGGAACCTACAAGGCCGAAAGGCCCATCATCATTCCCATTCGCGAGGATCGCCGTTACCGCTCCTGGAAGGAAGAGAAGAAACCGGAATTCAACGCCGTCGTGATCTACATGATGGACGTCAGCGGATCGATGGGCCAGGAGCAGAAGGAGATCGTCCGCATCGAATCCTTCTGGATCGACACCTGGCTGCGCTCGCAATACGACGGGCTCGAGACGCGCTACATCATCCACGACGCGGTGGCGCGGGAAGTCGACCAAGAAACCTTTTATCATACCCGCGAGTCGGGCGGCACCATCATCTCCTCGGCCTACAAGCTCGCGATGAAGATTATCGACGAGGAATACGATCCCAACGAGTGGAACATCTACGCCTTCCATTTCAGCGATGGCGACAATTGGTCGAGCAACGACACCCAAGAATGCCTCAACTTGCTCTCCAACGAGATGCTGCCGGAGGTGAATCTCTTCTGCTACGGACAGGTCGAGAGCGAATATGGGAGCGGGCAGTTTCTTCGCGATTTGAACGAGCGCTTCGAGGACAAGGAAGAAAAAGTCCTCTCGTCCCGGATCGAGGGCAAAGAGAAGATCTTTGATTCCATCAAGGTCTTTCTAGGGAAGGGGAAGTGAACGGATGAGCACTCAACTCAGCCCCGAGCTCGAGGCGATCCGCCAGCAGGTCGAGATCTACGCCCAAGAATACGAGCTGGACTATTTCCCCGTCATCTTCGAGGTCTTGGACTGGAACCAGATCAACATGGTCGCGGCCTATGGCGGCTTCCCCAACCGCTACCCGCATTGGCGCTTCGGCATGGAGTACGAGCAGCTCTCCAAGTCCTATGCCTACGGTCTCTCCAAGATCTACGAGATGGTCATCAACAACGATCCTTCCTATGCCTATCTCCTGCATTCCAACGCCGAGGTCGACCAAAAGCTGGTCATGGCCCACGTCTACGGGCATTCGGACTTTTTCAAGAACAACATCTATTTCGGGCATACCAACCGGAAGATGATGGACGAGATGGCGAACCACAAGACGCGGGTCAAGAAGATGATCGACAAGTTCGGGATGGAGGCCGTCGAGGATTTTATCGACGTCGCCTTGAGCTTGGAGAATCTCATCGATACCCACGCGCCGGGGATTCGGCGGCATCGCGATGAACGGGAGGACTATTCCGTCAACGGAGCCGAACTGCCGACGGTCCAACGCTTGAAGAGCAAGGACTACATGGACAAGTTCATCAATCCCAAGGATTTCCTCGACCAGCAGCAGAAGCGCCTCGAGGACGAGCGGCAGCAAAAGAAGAATTTTCCGGAGAATCCCGAGCGCGACGTCCTGCTGTTCTTGATCGACCATGCGCCGATGGAGCGCTGGCAGCGGGACATCCTCGAGATGATCCGTGAGGAGGCCTATTATTTCGTCCCGCAGATGCAGACCAAGATCATGAACGAAGGTTGGGCTTCCTACTGGCACTCGACCATCATGACGCAGCGGGCGCTGAAGGCCAGCGAGTTCATCGATTACGCGGACCATCATTCCGGCACCTTGGCTTCCCATCCCGGTCGGCTCAATCCCTACAAGATCGGGATCGAGCTGTTCCGCGACATCGAGGACCGATGGAACAAGGGCAAGTTCGGCAAGGATTACGACGACTGCGACGACATGGTCGAGCAGAAGCGCTGGAATAAGAACCTGGGCCTGGGCCGGAAGAAGATCTTCGAGGTGCGCAAGGTGCACTCCGACCTCACCTTCATCGACACCTATTTAACCGAGGAATTCTGCCGGGAGCACAAGCTCTTCACCTTCGGATACAACAATGCGAAGCAGAATTACGAGATCGCCAGCCGGGAATTTCGCGCCATCAAGGCCAAGCTTCTCGACTCCCTCACGAATCGAGGCCAGCCTTTCATTAGCGTCACCAACGCGAATTACCAGAACCGCGGGGAGCTCTACCTGATCCACCAGCATCAAGGCGTGGACTTGAGGCCCGATTACGCCCAGGAAACCCTCAAAAACCTGCATTTAGTGTGGAAGCGGCCCGTCGCCATCGAAACCAAAGTGGACGGGGGCGATAAGATTCTGTATTACGACGGAAAGACCTACCAAGAACTGGCGAAGGAACGGGAAGTATAAAAGACTTTTACTTCGTCAATCGATCCAAGGCTTCTTGATATTTTTCGGCGGTTTTTTCCGCGATTTCCGGCGGCAGGGTGGGGGGATTCGATTTTTTGTCCCACTTGATCGAAGTCAGGTAATCGCGGACGAACTGCTTGTCGTAGCTCGGCGGATTGGAGCCCGTCTTGTATTGGTCGGCGGGCCAAAAACGCGAGGAGTCGGGGGTCAAGACTTCGTCGATGAGGATGAGCTTGCCTTCGTAGAGGCCTAGCTCGATCTTGGTGTCGGCGATGATGATCCCGCGTTTCAACGCGTATTCGGCGGCGGAGGCGTAAATCTTCAGGCAAATGTCCCGCGCTTGGGCGGCGATTTCGGGTCCGACCAGTTTCACCATTTCTTCGTAAGAGATATTCTCGTCGTGCTGACCCTTGGGGGCTTTCGTCGAGGGGGTAAAAATCGGCTGAGCTAGCTTTTGGGCCTGGACGAGGCCTTTCGGCAGGCTGATGCCGCAGACCGTGCCGCGTTCTTGGTATTCTTGATAGCCAGTGCCCACGAGATAGCCACGGACGATCAATTCCACTGGAAGAGGCTTGGCCTTCTTGACGATGACGCTGCGGCCTTCGAGCTGCGCGAGTTCGTCCGGATCTTTCGTCACCGAGCTCAAGGGACGATTCAGGCTGTGGTTCGGGATCAGGTCTTCGGTTCTTTTCAGCCAAAAATTCGAGAGCTGGGTCAGGATGATCCCTTTGCGAGGGATGGGGGTCGGCAAGATATGGTCGAAAGCGGAAATGCGGTCGCTGGCGACCAAAAGCAGGGCGTCGCCCAGATCATAGATATCGCGAACCTTGCCCCTAAACAGAAGCGGGACGCTTTTGAGATGGGATTCGGCCAAGGCTTGAGTCATGGGATTAGTCGACTTTTTCAGGGAGTGAATTTCGGATGGCCCGGACCTTATTTTCCGCGATTTCGCGAAGGGCGGTGACCACGTCTTTATTCTTGCTGAAAACCAGGCGATGACTGCCCTTGGTCAGTTGGCGTACCCGCCGAGCGGCTAAGTGCACGAGAGCAAAGCGGTTTTCGATGTGTTCGAGACAGTCTTCCACGGTAACGCGGGCCATAAAAACCTCAAAATTGAATCATTTCCAATCAGGAAGGCCTGATATGGCGGATTTTTTCGAGGATTTCAAGGGAGATCTGGGACTACCTTCCGAAGGACCGAACGATGGCCATCGTCGTCTCGTGCTCGTTCGAAAGGAAGGCGCTGGCCAGCTCGATGGAGGCTTGTTTGTTCTGAGCCACGTCTCGGATGAAAGTCTGGAGCACCGTGATGTCGTCGTTGGCCTGTTGCATGTCGGCATTGATCTTTTGCATGTTCTTGGTGCCTTCCGGGTCCGTCTTCTGGTTTTGCAGGTCCAGCGACAGTTTGCGTTTGTTGTCCTGCAGGTTCTGAACCTTCGTCATCAAGCAGCGGGTGACCTCGTTGGCGGTGGTCGTCTCGATGTGACTGAAGAGCAACATGGCCAAGGAGATGTTTCCGGAGCGCAGCGCGAGAAGCATGACTTGGACCAGTCGGTTGATCTTGGCGTCCTGCGAGAGGGTTTCGGCTTTGGCTTGTCGCGTGGAATCGCGCGAAAATTGTTCCAGGGCCTGCTGGCTGATCTCTCGATCCCAGTCGATGTTCCGCAGGGTGAGAGGGTTTTGTTCCGGGAGCTGGATGCCCGCGGCGCTGGAGATTCCGATTTCGGAGAAAAAATTCTCGCAGCGCCTTAGGTTGTCTTCGTCGCTGTCCGCAATGGGACGGGGGATGGTTTCCGAGTATTCGGAGGGGATTTCTTGCGCGGCGACCCAGCCGGAGGCGGCGACATGGCGGCTGCCGCCGTTTTCCAGGGATTGAAAGACCGAGGTCATGGCGTAGGCTTGATTTCGGACATCCGCCGTTGAGGGCTGCCAAGTTGGGTTTTGCAGTCCGGTCGTTTTTCGTGACAGGAGTTTCATCTGATTTTCGACAAGGGATTTCAGGGACCAAAGCATGGGAGACTCCTTTTGAAAAAACGCCCCGCCACCTTTTGGGAAGCGGGGCGCCCGTGTTTTCCGCCCTCGCGTCGGCGAGGGGTTCTGGTTTTTAAGGCCGCTTTATTTTCCTATCAATTGAAGCAGAGCGACCAAGGCGCCCGCGCCCCCGAGCCAGAACCAAACCGGAGATTTCTGGGGGACTTCGGTCGCGGATCGGCCGGGCCTTTCGGCGAAGGCTTCGTTATCCGAAGGTGGTAGCTCGGTATGGACGCAAAAGATTTCATGAGTGATGAGGCTGATTCCGTGAGTTTCGCGAGACATCAGATCCTCCCTAAGAGTTGGTAGCTTTTTTGGACTTGCCGGACTTGGCGGTCGAGACCGAAGTAGCGACCTTGGGCCAGGCTCCTCGCCAGGCTCGCCTTGATTTCGCGGATCTTGGTTTCCAGCTTTTTTTTCTCTTCTTGGAGGGTCTCCGGTTTCATCTCGGCTCCTGGGTTTGGGATTGCGGCTTAGGAATGCAGCCCGGATGCCAAGCTAGGAAATCGCGATTTCGCGGGGTTTTTGTGTTTTTCGCGTCGGTGGTACCGAACGAAAATGGAAGGTTTTTGGCAAGGAGGGTTCGAAATTCGGACGCCCAGCTTTAGGGTTAAGAGAGTCCTTCGAGGACTTCCCCATCGGGGACGGGCAATTCGCGAGCCAGGGGCGGTTGGATTCGGCGGCGCAGAACCATCAGGAGGATTCCCCCGCCGATGGTGAGTCCCGCACCGGCCAAGGTGTGGAGATCCGGGGTTTCTTGGAAGAAATACATGCCTAGGCAAAAACTGAAAAGGGCTCCCGCGTAGGAGAAGGGAGCGACCCAGCTGGCTTCCTCGTTTTTATAGGCCAGGGTCATTAGTAATTGACCGAGAGTGCCAAAAACACCGCTGCCGAGGAGCAGGGATAATTGCGTCAGGTTCGGGGTTTTCCAGGTCAGGAGCATGAGCGGAAAGGAGAGCAGCGCGGCCAAGGCCATGAAATAAAAGGCCATGGTCCAGAAAGAATCGGTTTGGTGCAATTGACGGATCGCGACATAGGCGGCCGCGGCGAAGACGGCTCCGCCGACTCCCGCCAATCCCGCCATATTGAAGACGTGACCGGTGGGACGGAGGATCAGGACGATGCCCAAAAAGGAGACGAGGGTCAAAAAAAGCAGGGAACGGTAGAATCGCTCTCCGAGAAAAATCCACGAAAACAACAGGACGAAGACCGGCGAGCTCTGGTTGAGCACCGAGGCGTCGCCCAGGCCCATCCGCGCCAGCGCGTAAAAATTCAAGGCCATGGCGGTGAACCCCGACAGGGCGCGGATGAGGAGGAGTTTCTGGTTTTTCCCCTTGAGAGGGATGCCTCGGCGCCACATGACGCAGCCCAACAATAATGCTGAGACCATCGCGCGAAAGAAAGTCACCTGGAAAAGCGGGATGTCTTGGCCCAGCGATTTGACCATGGCGCCCATCAGCGCGAAAAATAAGGCGGAAGCGAGCATCGCGATGGGGCCTTGATCGAGGAGCTGGCGAATTTTCGAAGGCATGATTGTTACTCCACAAATTCTACGAATTTGTTGCGCAGACCGGCAAAGCCGGTGGTAATAGGACTCCACAAATTCTACGAATTTGTTGCGCAGACCGGCAAAGCCGGTCTTTGCCTCGCTCTCGCTCGGCGGTAACAAAAAAAGTGAGGTGGGGTCAACTGTGGATAAGTCTCGCAAGATCTTAAAAAGATAGAACTCTCTTCGAAACGCCTCCGTTTTCCTGACACGTTGCGCCTTGTCATTGGTCGCTTTTATGTTAACAATCAATGTGTCGCCGGGTTGTCAGGAGTATGTATGGGCAAAAAATATTTCAGTGTGGACGAAGTCAACGAATTGATCCCGCAACTGGAGCATCACTTCCAGCAGATGCTGTCGAGCAAGCGTGAAATGTCCAAAGCGGCGGTTCAGCTCCGCAAGATGGGGTTGCAACCGGAACTGCTGGAGTCTTCCGCTTTTTCGGGATCTCCCGAAGCCGAGGTCGTGCATCGCCGACTTCAGAGCCAGTATTTTTCATTCAAGCAGCATCTTTTGTCGGTCGAGCGGATCGGCGGCGAGATCAAAGACCTCGAGTTGGGCCGCGTCGATTTTCCATGTTTGGAGAATGGCCAAGAAAGTAGACTGACTTGGCAGCTTGGCGTCACCGAGGCCGCTTATCGTCATCCCGTCGCCGAGGAGGGCGTCAGCCACCCTTTCGACCGGAGCAAAATCTTAAAAGTGGGTTGAAGCCTTAGGGAGATTTGCCGAGGGTCCGAAGCAATTTTCGGACCTGGGCTTCCGTTTGAGCCGGTGTGCCGGAATTGTCGATTACCCAGTCGGCCGCGCGATGCCAATCCGTCTCGACGTGCAAGGCGGCCTCCACCAAAATTAATTTCACTCCCCGGCGCAGGGCTTTTTGGATTTCTTTCCCGATGAGGAGCCGAGTGGCGGGATGGATGCGTTCTTCCAGCCATTGCCTCTCCTTTTTCGAGCGGAATAGGAGGACTCCTAGTTTCTTTCGATCGACCCGACCTTTCGCGTCTAAAATATCGCGGCCATAGCGCTTCAACATCTCCCGGTACAAAGGGGTCTTGGGAAGGTAGGTCTGGTGGGCGACTTTGTCCGCGTCGATCACCATCGCCCCGAGTTTCTCGAAGATCCGGGCGACGGAGGATTTTCCCGTGGCGATGCCGCCGGTGAGGGCCAGGATTTTCATAAGGGAGGATTCTGCGGGGGCATGGAGTCTTCAAAGCCTTGGGGGCCTTCGGTATTTTGGCGCGCCAGGGCCTTGATCGAAAGCAGGAAGTGCAGCATGGGCAGTCCCGCCCGCTCGCCGTATTGCAGGATCTTTTCGATGACCGTGTTTTCCTGCTCCTCGTTCGGGGCCATCATGAGCCTTTGCAGCAGCTGGTGAACTTCACGATATTCGACGGAGAAGGTCTCGTGGACCAGGCGGATGTGCGGATTCTGCAATTCTTGGCGGCGCATCGTCCAGGTCATCGAGTTGGCGAAGTCTTCCTCTTCCCACTCGTTCTCGAGGTGACCTTGGGTCTCGATCAGCTTGTCATAGATTTCGACTCGATCGGGGTTGAGCGCCTCGCTCTTTTGGTATTCCGACATGGCGTCGCGGAATTTCCCCTTGCCGACCAGTTTATCGCCCTTGGACTCATGCTTGAGGGCTTTTTTCGGGTCCGTCTTTTTCTCGGGGTTCATTCGGCTCCTTCACACCCGTACTCAAGGGAAACTGCTCCAGGGTGTATTCGAGGAGAGATTGTCGCGTATTTTTCGTCGGATCGTCCAGCACAACTTCGATCAGCCTTTTCAGGATTTGGCCGAGCAGGGGGCCGGCCGCATAGCCGAGATTCATCAGGTCGTGGCCGTTGAGGGCCAGGTCTTTGGCGCCGAAAGGGGGCTTTTTATCGAGCTCTTCCTGGATGTGGTTTTTCAGGCGCAGGATACCCTTGAGCTGATTCGGGTAGGCGCCGCCTTTTTTGTCGGCGATGCGCAGGTCCACCAATTTGAAAATGAGGTCCTTGCCGATTTTGTGGATGAAACGGCGGATGGCCTTTTCGGTATAGAAGCTCTTGGTCTCGAACATATGGTTATGCACCATCGAGAGGACGTTTTCGGGATCGATGCCCAGCATGTTGGCGCGGTATTTCTTCATCCATTTGCGGGTCATGCGGGTGGAGATGACTTGGTGGCCGTAAAAAGTGACCCTTTGGGTTTTTTCGTTGAAGCCCACCGTGTCGGGTTTGCCGACGTCGTGGAAGAGGGAGGCGAACATGGTCTCGAGATCGCCGGGACGGTCGAGGTCGGCGCAGCTGCGTGAGGCGTCGAGGACCTTCATGGTGTGCTCGAAGACGTCGCCGCTTTTCTTGGCCGGTTGGGCCACCCCGATGGTCCTTTCCAGTTCGGGAAAGACGTAATGGAGTAGGCCAGTATCGCGCATTAGATAGAAGCCCTTGGAAGGCTCTTGGGCGCGGAAGAGCTTGCCGATTTCCTCGATGACGCGCTCGGGGGAGACGCTTTCGATCAAGGCGGCGTGCTGGGTCATCGCGGAAAACGTTTCGGGGTCCATGCTCAATTCGAGGCGGGCGGAGAACTGCACGGCGCGCAGCAGCCTCAAGGGGTCTTCGACGAAGGACTCGGCGAAGACTTGGCGAAGAATCCGGTTCTTCAGGTCCTTTTGACCGTCGAAGGGATCGATGAGCTTTCCGCTGCGCATTTCACGGGCCATGGCGTTGATCGTGAAGTCCCGGCGATGCAGGTCGAGTTCGACCGGGATCTTCTCGTCGAAGCGGACCTCGAAATCCCGGTGGTGGGGGCCCGTGGATTTTTCGGTTCGGGGCAGGGCGATGTCGTAGTCTTGATCTTCGCCCGGCGGTTTGAATTTCAGGACGCCGAAGGACTTTCCCACTTCATGGACTTGGCCCTGGGACTTAAGAATTTTCTTGAGCTCTTCAAAGGGGATTTGGACCACCAAAAGGTCCTTGTCTTTATGCGGCAAGCCGAGAAGCTCGTCGCGGACCGTCCCGCCTACTTCATAGACGGCGCCGCCGGCCCCATAAATAGCATCGATAAAAGTCATAGGTTTCGTCTTTAGCGATAAGTCATGGGGCGGGCGAGATCAATAGGGAAGCTTGGAGCGGTCCCTTAATTGCGCTTGGTCATATAGGTCTGGATCTTGGCCTGCTTGGTGAGGAGATCGATGACGCCGCTTAAGATCTGGGATTTTTGCCCCATCTCCAACTGCTTCGCCATGGCATCGGTTTGGGCGGCGTCGAGGGAGGGGTTTTTGCGCTCGACCAATTCGACGGCGATCAAGTTGTCCTTCACCTGGAAGGGCGACTCGCAGACCTCGCCCGGATTGAGTGCCAGCAGGCAAGTAAGGATGGGCAAGGAGTCTTCCCGACCGAAGCTTCCCTGAAGCTGGATCAGGGACTGGTCTTCCGTCGCCTCTTCCTTGAGGTTTTGGGCCTTGAGCCATTCTTCCGTGGGCTTTTTGTCTTTCTTCGCGCTGATCCATTCTTGGGCGATTTTCTTTCCCTCTTCCAGGGATTTGCCTTCTGCTTGGGGTTTCAAGGCGATGGTGATCTTCTTGACCTTCAGCTGGTTATTCTGCAGCAGCAACTGGGTCTCGATCTCCTGTTTGCTGACGACGGCGGCGCTGTCGAGGGCTTTGCGCAGTTTGTCGGACAAAAGATCCTGGCGAAGGTCGTATTCGAAGTCGCTGCCGTTTTGCCGTTCGTACCAAGGCTTGAATTGATTCAGATAAAAGCTCTCGTTGAACTTGCCGTCCTTGCGAAAGTTCGGATTCTGGCGAATCTCGTTGGCCAATTCGATATCGGGGACGCGCAGTCCCAAATTATAGGCCGCCTGCGCGAGCAGGGCGCTGCCGATCAGGCGCTGCATCACCTGGTTCTCGAGCATTTGCTGGATTTCGGGAGTGACCTCATTTTGGCCGAACTGCTTGAGCATGGCCGTCTGGTTCTCAACGCCCTGGGCGAACTTGGCGGCCGGAATTCCTTGGTCATTCACATTGGCGATAAGGGCGTTGGGTCCGTCACTGCGTTTCGAGATCGAGCTATAACCGTAGAAGAGAATAAAGCTCAAGGCGATCAGACCCAAGAGCCCCTTCGAAAAGACGGACGAGAGATTACGCATTTGTTCCAGCATGAATTTCCAACTCCATGTAAGCGCTAGGTATAAATCGGCGGATGGCCGCGCGATCCAAGGATTCGAGTTTGCGTAAGTAAAGATCTCGAGGTCAAAAAGCAATCGTAAACCACGTTGAAATCGGAATTCCCGTTTGACTTGGCCAAGACCGAATGGTAGCCCCAGAATGCAATTCCGAAAGACGGATGGCCTGCAATAACTCAATGTAATTCTTATAAGTTTTTCGTCTAACTAGGGATTAATCCTCATGATTCTTGATCCGATTTTGGGACTGTTTTCCAACGACCTCGCCATCGATCTCGGGACGGCCAATACCTTGGTTTACGTGAAGGGAAAAGGCGTCGTTTGCGCCGAGCCCTCCGTGGTTGCCGTGCAAAAAGACGCGCGCGGGATGCGCAAGGTCTTGGCGGTGGGCCGGGAAGCGAAGGAGATGTTGGGCCGTACCCCGGGCAACATCGAGGCGATACGTCCCATGAAAGAAGGCGTGATCGCGGATTTCGAGATCACCGAGGCCATGCTCCGGTATTTCATCCGCAAGGTCCACAATCGCCGCACCTTGGTCCGTCCCCGCATCATCATCTGCGTTCCCTTCGGCATCACCGAGGTCGAGCGTCGCGCCGTCCGCGAGTCGGCCGAATGCGCCGGGGCCCGCGAAGTCTATTTAATCGACGAACCCATGGCCGCCGCCATCGGCGCTGGCCTGCCTATTACCGAACCCTCGGGCAACATGATCGTCGACATCGGCGGCGGCACCACCGAAGTGGCGGTGATCAGCTTGGCCGGCATCGTCTATTCCAAGTCGATCCGCGTGGCCGGCGACAAGATGGACGAGGCGATCATCCAGTATTTAAAGCGAAAGTATAACT
>JAIOPF010000328.1 GCA_021414045.1 Deltaproteobacteria bacterium
ATTGTTGAGGCAAAAACTATTTTCGTCGAGTCGGACGTACTCGTCTTTATCCTCGAGCTGTTCCTCGTCCAAGCGCATATAGATCTTTTCGGTATTCTGGTAAAGAAAGTGCACCTTCTTCGGGACGTCAGCCTTGCCGAGGGCTTTGTGCACCTGGCGCGGGAGATTCTCTGGGGCGATGTGGAGGTCGCCCACGAAGACGATCTTCTTGTCCTCCGGATGCAGCGCGTGAACCTCGGCCAAGGTCTTGGCCATGGCCTCGTCGCGCTTCTTAAGTCCCGCGCCAAAAGGCGCCGCCTCGATGCCATAAACCCCTAGCTGGTAATATTTGGCGAAATCGAAGATGGGCTCGAAATTTTCCCACAGGTCGAAATAAAAATGCTTCCTCAAGTTGATCAGCTTGAGAAAGCGAGTCAGCGAGATTTTACCCGCAAGATAGCGGTCGGCATGGGGTTGATGGCGCTTTTGCAAAAATTCGAGACAAAGGACGAAGCGGTCCGTCTGTCCGATCAGCATCTTCAACAAGCGAAGCAAGGCACGTTGGGACTGGCGGTTGGTATGGTAGTCACCTAGGTAGATCCAATCAGCCTTGACGAGGGCCTGCTTGAGGTCGTCGATTCCGGCGATGGACCGGAAGTTTTTGACGTGCCTCAAGTAATCCTGTTCATACTTCGCGAAGCCCTGCTCGCTGACCAGGATGGACTCTTCGATGATCTTCTGATTTTTGCGAAAAATCTGCTTTTGGATCTTGATCAATTCTTCGCGTGGAGACAAACTCGCCATGGCGCTTTCAGGTTAAAGGCGCTTGGTAAAAAAGTAAAGAATTCCGACACATGCCATTTAAATCCCCCATGGTCGTGATACCGACCTACAACGAGGCCGAAAACCTGGCGCCGCTTTGCGAGTCCGTCCTGGCGTTTTCGGAGGGTTTTTCCATCTTGGTCGTGGACGACGCTTCTCCGGACGGCACCGGCCCTATCGCCGACCGACTGGCCCAAAAGTACCCGGGCCGCTTGCGAGTGCTCCACCGACCGATGAAACAGGGCTTGGGACCCGCCTACCGGGCGGTCTTCGCCGAAGCGCTTTCAGGCCCATCCGAAGCCATCCTGCAAATGGACGCGGATTTTTCCCACCCGATCTCGCTGCTACCGGTCTTGCTAGCTTCCCTCGAAAACCATGATTTCGCCCTCGCCTCCCGCTACATCGATGGAGGCGTAGTCAAAGACTGGGCTTGGTCACGGCGTTGGCTCAGCCGAGGGGCGAACTTCTTCGCGAGAAACACGCTGGGACTTAGCGTTCGCGACCTAACCGGCGGATTCAAGGCGTATCGCCGTGAAGTCGTCGAATACCTGCAACAAACACCGGCGGACTCCAAAGGCTACTTTTTCCAAATCGAAACCAGCGCGCGAGCCCTCGCCGCGGGCTTTAAGGCCGTCGAGGTTCCATTCATTTTTCAGGAAAGGATGCGCGGAATTTCGAAAATATCGGGAAATCTCATCGGAGAGGCCTTTTGGAAAACCCTAAGGCTGCGAAAGATTCTGTCTCAAGCACCACAAAGGCCCGTCAACGACTGCGACCGAGGCCTAGATAGGGCTTGAAATAAAACGTCAGACCCGCCTCGCCCAACCATTGGAAGGCGTCGTCGCTCTTCCTGAAGTTGAAATTGTGCACGCCCTCGAAACCAACGCCGAGCCTAGCCACCAAATGAGAGTTGAATTGATGGCGCACTGCGGCCGTCGTGCGGACCCGAGTTTCCGTGGGCCGGTCGACCGTCGTGCTCGAGCCTTCCACTTGATCCGAGCTGTAATTGACCAAATAAAGGTCCCCACTGCGTCGAGCGAAGCGCAGCCCGAAGGACAGCAGCGTATCGAAGCTGAGGTCGTATTTCATTTCGGCCGAGAGGCCCCAGGCATCGGGACCCAACGGATCACCGATTAGGAGACCGTTCTCGGTCATGCCGTCGGTAAAAACCTCGTGTCGGCTATAGCGCGGCGTCAGACGACGATATTCGACTCGAAGATCCAGGGTCCCGCTATCGTTCAAACGGGGCACGTAAATCCCGCCCAAGATCGACAGATCCTCGGTGAATAGGACAGAAGGATCGAAATCCAGGTCCTCGAAATGCAATTGCGTATAAACCTGCATCCCGCGCAGCTGGGGAATGCCGCCGATGACCTCGAAATCGAAATTGCGATCCGAGGCCTTCTTCGCGTCATCGCCCCCGACTCCAAAAAACTCTCCAATGCCTCTCCCCAGGCTTAAATGGGGCGCCCCGTCCCCTCCGACCAAAAATTGCTGTCCAAAACCGATTTCGAGATAGCGGCTGCCGCGATTGGAGTTTTTATAGGAGACCAGCCAAGAGTCGCTGAAATGCTGCTCGGGACCGAGGTTCGCGACGACGAGACTCCATTCGTTGATTCCCAATTTCTTGAAAAAAAAGGGATAACGAAAGGGCATGACCGAGGAAAGCTTGATGAAATCGGAGGGCCGCGCGTTGTTGGAAAAGGCGATGCCGCCAAGCTCTGAAGGCCCCCAATTGATCGAATCGCGGCCGATCTCGATGTCGAGCTTATTCCAGGTGAAGCGACCGTTCAGTCTCTGGGCGAAGACCTTGTTCTCGGCGGGCGCGTTTCCTTCCACTCCCTGGACTTGAAAGCGCGGTTCGGCTTGGATGGAAAAATACTTGCCCAACCTCAGCCAATGAGTGGTCTCGAAGGAGAGATTGAGACCGTCTTGATAGTGCCGCCCACCGCGGTTTTCCACCAAGGAACGCGTCGTCGCGGCGATGCCGCCGAAACCATTATTGATCGGAAAGGTCGCCGGGTTTTGATGAAGCAAGGCGAATTCCATCCTGCCTTGGTCGATGAGCTGCCCCTGCACAGTGGGCACGACGCCTTCGATGGCGCCGTTTTGGATCAATTCATCGCGGTAATCCGATTTCAATGCGGCGAGAATTTTCCCGAGATAATCCTTCGCGGATTCGGAGGCCTTGGATTCGAATTGGGGATAATTTTTCATCGCCTCGGCGATCTGTCGGGCGATTTCGGCGCGGACGTAGGGGCGCTGACCCAATAAACGGTCTTCGATCAATCCATGGGCGGCCAATTTGTCCAATTGCCGGTAGACGGGTTCTTCAATCGGAACTGTGACGGACGAATAACCCCAGGCGCCTCCCGCCGCGCCAAGGAGCGACAATAAGCACAGAATGCGAAACAGAATTTTCATGTGCCGGCAAAGTACGAGGAGCCTCGGAGAAGATCAATAAAATCTTGCTAATCGCAACGCTTTCCTCCAAAAAAAGCCCTCCATGAGCCCGCAACGCAAAAGGCAGATTTTCAACGCTTTAGGAATCGTCCTCTCCGGCGTCTTTCTGTACTTTTGCTTCCGATCGATGGACGCCGAAGCCTTGAAAAAGGCCTTTTTACTTCCCAGGCCTTGGTACCTGCTGGGGGTCTTGGTCCTGAATTTCGCCTTAATGGCCGTTCGAACCCTCCTTTGGTCCGAGCTGCTGCAGCCTCTGGCCCCCATCCCCTTCGGCACCCTCTTCGACGTCTTGCACATCGGATCCATGGCGAATAATTTGTTGCCGCTCAAGGCCGGCGAGTTTTTTCGAAGCTCCTTCATCGCCAAGAAATTCAAGCTAAGCTATACCCAAGTGCTGACCACCGTGGGCTTGGAGCGATACTTTCCCGGCTTTTCCTTGATCCTCCTACTCCTCCTGGTCGCCAATTTCCTGCAGGTTCCGACTTGGCTCAAAACCGGGGCTTACTCGCTGGGCGCGATATTGGTCGGAGTCCAGGTCCTGTTGATCCTGCTCTGGAAGCGAAAGCCGGACTTGGCCAAGTGGGAAAAACGCCATCGGGCGATCTATCGCATCGTCGAGTTTTTCTATCACATCGGCGAGGCATCCCAACCGCTACGATCCTTCGGCTCTTTTTCTTGGTTGTTCTTCATCGGCTTGGTTTCGTGGATCGTCCAAATCGGGATGCTCTTGTGCATCGAGGCGGCCTTTCAAGTGAAGGTGGGCGTGATGCCGACGGCCTTCGTCCTGGTGGCGATCAATTTCGCCACGGCCATCCCCAGTGCGCCCTCCAATCTCGGCACCTTCGAATTCGCCGCCGTCCTCGCCTATACTTGGCTGGGACTGGACAAGGCGACGGCCTTGGGAATCGGGTTTTATTTTCATTTCTTGCAGGCGATTCCCATCACGTTGGTTGGATTGTTTTTTTATTTTCGGTGGGGAGTTCGATTAAAAGATTTAGAATCCGAGGAATTGGAAACGGCAAAGGCTTTGCAGTGAAACTGGGGGATTGATTAATTCGCAAACCTTCAGTAGGAGTTTTTCATGGACGCCGCGGACCTGCAACAAATCCAAAAATTATTTGAGAACAACAATCAGTTGATCTTCGCGAAGTTTGACCTAATCGATGCTCGATTTGACAGGGTTGATGAGCAGATAAACGATAGATTCGAGCAGATAGACGATAGATTCGAGCAGATAAACGCTAGATTCGAGCAGATAAACGCCAAATTTGAGCAGATCGATCAACGGTTTGAACAAATCGACGCAAGATTTGAACAAATCGATCGCCGCTTCAGACAGATTGACGAACGCTTCGAGCAAATTGACCGGCGATTCGAATACATCGAGGAACGATTCGAACAGATCGAAATTCGGCTGGATAGGCTCGAAAATCGAATGGACCAGTTCGAAATCAAGTTCGAAAAATACACTCAACTTGCCGAGGGTCGTTTTACCAACCTGTTAAATATCTGCACCTCCCTGAGAACCGAGGGAGTCAGCTTGCAAAAAATCCACGACGGCCAAGACCTTGAGTCAAGGGTCTCCGCCCTGGAGTCCACCGTGAAAGAAATCGGTCGTCGGTTGGATTCTTAGGAAAACAGGTATTCTAGGTCCTCGATCTTCAGCTTCTTCCCCAAAGCCGAATCCGAACCCAGCAAACCCTTAGCCAGCGAGCGCTTGCGCTCTTGCAACATCAGAATCTTCTCTTCGACGCTGTCCTTCGTGATCAACTTGTAGGAGAAAACGTGCTTGGTCTGCCCGAGACGATGCACCCGATCCGTGGCCTGGTCTTGCACCGCGGGGTTCCACCAGGGATCGTAGTGGATGACGTAATCGGCGCCGGTAAGGTTGAGCCCGGTGCCCCCCGCCCGCAGGCTGACCAAAAAGATCGGGATATTCTCGTCGGTGTTGAAGCGCTTAATCTTATCCTCGCGGCGACGGGTGCGCCCGTCGAGGTATTCGTAAGCGATCTTTTCCTTGTCGAGCCAGAGGCGCAGCAGGGAAAGCATCTCGACGAATTGGCTGAACACCAAGATACGGTGCCCCTCGCTGAGGACTTCGGTGACGAGATCTTGGAAGGTCTCCATCTTGCCGGAGGCAATATCCCGTTTTTTGAAAGTAGGTCCCAACAATTCGGGATGGCAACAAACCTGACGCAAGCGAAGCAAGGCCGTTAAAATGGAAACCTGGCTGCGCTCGATGCCCTTTTGCTCGACCTCGGCGAAGACTTGCCGGCGGCAGGACGCCAACACTTCGTGATAGAGCTTTTGCTGCTCGCCGGTCATCTCGCAATACTGCACGACCTCGGTCTTGGGCGGGAGCTCCTTGGCGACCTCGTCCTTCAAGCGACGCAGGATGAAGGGAAAAATCCGCCGGCGCAGGCGCTCGAGCTGCTCGGAGCTTTGTTCGTTCTCCACCGGCTGCTGGTACTTGCGCTTGAAATGCGGATAGCTGCCGAGAAACCCCGGCATCAAGAAATCAAAGATGGACCAGAGCTCGGACAGGTGATTTTCGAGCGGAGTGCCGCTGAGCGCCCAACGCTGCTCGGCTTGCAGCTCTTTGACGAGAAGCGCGGTCTTGCTGCGAAAATTCTTGATGTTCTGCGCTTCATCGAGGACCACGGTACGCCACTTTTGCTGGGTTAGCACCTCGACATCGCGACGGAACAAGGCGTAACTCGTAAGCACCAGATCCGCCTCGGCGATCTCTTTGAAAAGCTTCTTTCGATCAGGCCCGGTCAGGATCAAAACCTTGAGATTCGGCGTGAATTTTTGGGCTTCGTTCGCCCAGTTGAAAACGACCGAGGTCGGCGCCAATATCAGATTAGGCATCGATCCTTGCCGATCGTGACGGTCCTGCAGGTAGGCAAGGGCCTGGATCGTCTTTCCGAGTCCCATGTCGTCGGCCAAGATCCCGTGAAAACGATGGTCATTCAAAAAATGCAACCAATCGTAACCATGGTGTTGGTAATCTCGGAGCACGGCGCTTAGGCTTGCCGGCAGTTCGCGCTGGGGAATTTCGCTGGAATGCCTTAGCGAGCGTATCATGCTTCCGAAGTCCTGCCGCTGGGTCCAGTCGATGCTGAGCGTTTCGTCAAGATAGGCCGCGTGATAGCTGGAAACGCGCAAATGACCGGAGGCGTCGAGCTCGCCCTCGAGTTCGGCCAGTTTTTCCTCGAGCTTTTGCAGGTCTTCTTTTTGGATGCGCGCGAAGCCCTTGCCCGGCAAATGCAGGTAGCGCTTCCCCTGGGCGATCAAGGTCTGGACGACCTCGTAGGGCACCTCCATGCCGTCGATCTCGAAGGCCAAGTCCATTTCGAGCCAATCGATGCCGCCGCTGACCGCCCTCGCCTTCAATTGCACCGCGCCCAAGTCTCCGAAGAGCTTGAAGTGCTGCAGCGCATCCTCTCCTTCGAGGGATTCTTGCTCCTTCATCTTGGGAAGGGTCTCGGCGATGAAGTCGAGGGCCTTCTCTTCGCCGGTTTCGAAACGGGTCGGACCGACGCGATGGAAGCCCTGCTCGATGAAACGGCCCAGGGTCTCCTTCTCGAAAGCCAGGTCCCTTCGGATCAAAAGCTTTTTGCCCTCTTGCGGTATCTCGACCAAGACGTCTCCCTCTTGTTCGTAGGGCGGAACGCGATGCTCGCCGTAGGAAAAAAGGATGTCGAGGATGAGCTTACCTTCGACGGTGTCCTCGCGAATGGAATACACGGTCTCGGGCTTGGCCTCGAGAATTTCGGGGACATGAAAACCTTCCGGCAATATCATCTGCGGTTTGCGCGCCAGCTGCGGCAAGTAGTCTTGAATGAAATCCGCTGCCTCGTTGCCGGTAAGGACCAATTCTCCCTCGAGTGTGAAATCGCTGAGCATGGGGCTTAAGACCGTGGTCTTGATGGGGTAGAAAGTTTCGCCGATGAGAATCCAGATCCGCGGTCCAACGAATACCGAGGCCGCGCCGAAAGAATATTCCTTCAAGGTGTCGGCGTCTTGGAAGCTCGCGCGCATGCGGACGTGGGACTTGGTCTGCTCGAGCAGCTCGACCAAGGGAACCAAGGCCTGCTCGGAAAACCGCACCAGCCCTCGATCGCCCATGAACTCGACCTGCGGAAACTTCGCCAACTTGGACAGGAAAAAGGCGATGTGCTTGCGAGGCACCGCGTAGAAGCCCTCGCTGGCGTTGAGATTGGCAAAACGCAAAAGATGCTGGGCGAATCGGCGATGGTCGGGATCGAGCTCGCTTTGCGGGGTACCCTCTCGGTGTAGGCCCAAGGCATGAATCCCGAACTTTTCGAAGCGCGTGATGACTTCGTCGCCCTGAACAACCTTAATGGCCAAGACGCCGTGCCTGGGGAGGAATTCAATATGATAGCCGAGCTGAAGGAAGCCCGCTTCGTCCTCACGGAGGGTCTGCGAAAGCTTCTCAAATAAGCGCGGGTGCTGAGGTGTATCGTGGTCCTGCATCGAATCGCCCATACTAATAGAACTATTTGAAAATTGCCAGTTCGGGGCGTGCGAAAATGGGATGGTTTCTTGAAATTATTCCGATTTTCGACCGCTATCCTAAAGCCGACGCAGGGTCATATCATAACTTCATGTAATTATTAACATTATTTTGGGATATTTTTGGCACCTCGACTGCATCCCTTGCCCTAGCCAAAGGAGGTGTCATGCGTCTCGCCATTACCTTGATTCTAGGAACCTTTCTGACTTCATGCATCGCTTTACCCGCCCTGGACCTGCGCAGCCAAGACAGTCCCACATCTCTGACTACCGCGCCTGAAGCCGAAGGAGAGCCCTTACGTATCTGGATCCCCTACGTTGGGCAGGGAGACGGGACCTTATTTCAACTTCCCTATGGGAAGACCCTGCTCATCGACGCCGGACCTCCGGCAGCGGGGAAAAATGCCCTATTACCCCTGTTAAGAAAGCTCGGGATCTCTCGAATCGATGCCCTGGTCATCACGCATTATGACCTGGATCATTTAGGAGGGGTGCCCTCTTTGTTGGCAGGAGAAGACGGGGCCATGGGAACTGGAGACGATATTGCGGTCTCCTTAGCCTATGACCGGGGCGGAGTGCCTTGGGACAATAGCCCGGGGTATGGGGATTATTTGGCGGCGTTGGAACAGGGCGAAACGAGCCGTCATACCTTGGCCGCGGGGGACGCTCTCGACCTCGATCCCGGAGTAAAAATCCATTGCGTCGCCGCCAACGGCGCCGTTGGAGATGAGACAAAGATCCTCGGCCAGATCGACCTCTCGGTTCCAGCCTACGCGGGAAAGGAAAACGGGGCTTCGGTCGCGTTGTTATTCGAGTATGCGAACTTCAGATACCTCACCGCCGGAGACCTTACGGGCGGTGGAATGACTGATGGATTTATTACTCCGGATGTGGAGACGCTGGTCGGGAAACTGGTCGGACAAGTGGATGTGATGCACGTCAATCACCATGGGAGCTTGAGTAGTTCGAATGAGAATTTCGTAAAAGCGACAAAACCGAAGGCGGTCTTTATTCAAGCTGGCAAGGATAATCCATACAACCACCCTGCTTCTGCGGTTGTGGAACGTTGGCAGGCGGTGGGAGGGAAGATTTATTCGACCAAGGGGGAGATGGCTTTCTCTTTAGAAAGCAAAGGAAACTCATTTGAAATCAAAGCAGTCCAAGAATCACATTGACCACCCATAACATTTATAGGAGAAAATTAATGCGATCGGCCTAATGCCTAGGTTGTTCCTATTCTTATTAATGGCTTTTTTCTTTGAATATAATAAGAAACTGAAAAAAAATCCGCAACACCCACTTCCTTCTGATTTATAACCAGCAAATTATTAAAATTGCATTTATTACCGAATTGTTTTTCCCAAGTATTGGAGGCCAAGAAATTAGATACTTGGAGATGGGGAAAAAATTAAATGAAATGGGATTTGAAATCGATGTATTTACGATAAGAGAAAATAAAGGAGATAAAAAGGAGGAAAATTTTGACGGCATCAATGTCAGAAGAATCATTAATTCTTGGCACTATAAGAATAGTTTTTGGGGTGCACGTAATTATTGGGATATATTTAGATTTACGATGGCGTTATTTAAAAAACGCAAAGAATTACGAAATTTCGACTTATTGGTTTTTAATAAATGGCCAATTTTACCCCCCATCGTTTTACCTTATTTTTTTAAGAATAAGTCGGTAATTGATTGGTGCGAGATCAGAAGATCAAAATTGTGGTATTTTATTTACAAATTAATGGGGAATAAATTTTCGCGTCACACCTGTGTGAATGACGAAATCGGCAAATATCTACAGAGCGACTTAAAGATTCCGGAACATAAGATAAAGACTATATTGAGTGGAATTGATTCAGAACTTTTTCAGAAGAATGAATCAAAGAAAAAAGATAAAAGCATCCTTTTTTTTGGAAGATTGTCGGATCATAAGGACCCGGAAATAGTCATTAAAAGTTTTATTGCCGGTAAATTGTGCGGAAAGGGTTATGAATTGAACGTTGCAGGAGGGGGGGCTTTATTGGATATATTGAAAACAAAGTACTGCGACCACAAAAGCGTTAACATAATAGGCCCTGTATCTGATGAAAAAAAAATTGAATTGCTGAAAGCTTCAACTCTATTGGTTTTGCCTTCACAACGAGAAGGCTTCCCTCGCGTCATCGCAGAAGCTGCCGCTGCAGGAACCCCGACTTTAACGACGTGGTATCCGGAAAACGGTAGCGTTCAAGTTGTGGAGCAATACCAAGTAGGTTGGGTTTGCAAACCATCAATCGAAGAACTGGCCAAAATGATTGAAACTTATGGCACTTTTGGAAATGAGTGGCGGGAAAAATCCCTTACTTGCATCAAAGCCGCCAATAACTGCTTTGATTGGAATGTTGTTTGCCAAGAATTCGTTAATTTTATCGAG
>JAIOPF010000329.1 GCA_021414045.1 Deltaproteobacteria bacterium
TGATGCCGGTGAGATTAAGGTGGTCGCCAATCCGCGCCAAGCGGCCGGGACGTAGGCGTTCACGGATGGAACCCGCGGCATTCGTCAGGACGAGGCGCTTCACCCCCCAAAGGGCCATGGCCCGAACGGGCAGCACGACGCGTTCGGCCGGGAAGCCTTCGTAATAATGGATGCGCCCTTGAAAAATCACCGCGGAACTCGATCCGCTTTTCTTGCCTTGCGCCTTCCAGACGCAGCCTTGATGGCCCTCGACATGCGGGGGCATCAGATGTGGAATTTCGGAAAAGGTCCGACGCGGAACTTTGGGAAAGGCTTCGCCCAGGGTCCGCCCCAGTCCGGATCCAAAAACCACCGCGAAATCCGGCGCCGCTCCGAAATGCTTTTGCAAGGCCGCCGCCGTCTCTTCCAGATCCTGACGGTAGGCCTGGGCATCGAAGGAAAAGGTCATGCTTTGGATATAGTTTTTCGGAGAAGATTTTGCCAGCGATCTTTGCGCCTTCGCCGGCCTAGATTTGGCCGTAAAAACTCTCGCCGGAAGGACAGGAAACGCCGAAAATCTCCCCTAGGGTAGCCCCGATATCGGCGAAGCTCTTTCGAATCCCGAGGCTCCCGCCTCGCCGCGATCCCTTGGCATAGACCAAAAGCGGCACGTACTCGCGGGTGTGATCGGTGGTCGCCAGAAAGGTCGGATCACAACCGTGATCGGCGGTGATCATCAGCAGATCCTCCTCGCCCAATTTCGGCAACAAGAGGCCCAAGGCCCGGTCGAAATCCTCGAGAGCGCGGGCATAACCCTGAGGATCGCGGCGATGTCCGTAAAGCATGTCGAAGTCGACCAGATTCACGAAAATCAATCCTTGGGGTTCTTCTTCCAAACAAAGAAAGGTCTGGGCTACGCCCTCGGGATTGCTTTGCGTATGGTAAGAACGGACCAAGCCCTTCTCGCTGAAGATATCGCCAATCTTGCCAACGCCGATGACGGGAATGCCCCTTTCCGCTAAAGATTCGAGGATGGTCTTGCCAGGAGGCGGCATCGCCAGGTCCCGCCGATGGGGAGTTCGGACGAAACGCCCCACCGTGCCCTCAAAAGGCCGGGCGATGACGCGGCCGACCTGGTATTCGTCGCAAAGCCTTCGGGCGATCTCGCAATACCGGTACAGCTCCTCCAAGGGGACCGTCTCTTCGTGACAGGCGATTTGAAACACACTGTCCGCGCTCGTGTAGACGATGGGAAATCCGGACTTTCGATGGGTCTCCCCCAATACCTCGATGATCTGGGTGCCCGAGGCGGCGATATTGCCCAAGGTTTTCCGACCGATGGCCTGCTCGAAATCCGCCAGCAATTTTGGGGGAAAGCCCTTGGGATAGACCTTGGGCGGATCCTCGGAAACCACCCCGGCGATCTCCCAATGCCCGGTGGTGGTGTCTTTGGCGAGGGAGCGCTCGGCCATCTTCCCAAAAAAGGCATGGGGGGAAGGCTCGGCGTCGAGCCCGGAAATCGAATCGACCCTACCTAGGCCCAATTGCGCTAAAAAGGGGATTTTTAAGCCGCCCATTGCCTCGGCGATGTGTTTCAGGGTATGCGCCCCGGCATCGCCGAAGTCGGCCGCGTCGGGCATCGCGCCTATTCCTAGGGAATCCAGAACGATAAGGAGGACGCGGCGTATCGGCATGCGGAAAGGATAGTTTCTTTTGAAGGTCACGATCAATCAAAAAGGCACGGAACGCTTGCTGAAAGGCCACGCGTGGATCTTCCGCAGCGACGTGACTTCCGTGGAAAAGGAACAGGCCGGAACCGCCGCGGTCTATTCCCACCAGGGCAAACTACTGGGCGAAGCGCTCTACAGCCCCAAAAGCCTGATCGCCCTGCGCCTCATGACGCGAGGCCCGGAAAAAATCACGCAATCCACGATCCGGGAACGCCTGGCCATGGCCCTAGCCCGCCGCCGGGAAATGTACCCCCAAGACGAGGCTTATCGCTTGGCCTTTGGCGAAGCCGATCACCTGCCCTCCCTCATCGTCGACCGCTTCGGCGATTCGGTGGTTTTTCAGACGCTCAGCGCCGGGATGGAAACCTTCAAGGACCACATCGTTCTCTGCCTGCGGGAACTACTGGGGCCCCGCTCGATTTTCGAAAGGAACGATTCCTCAGTGCGGCAACATGAAGACCTTCCTTTGATACGACAGGCCGTTTACGGAGAAGCTCGCGAGGAGATTGATTTCCGGTTTTCCGGAAAGACTTTCGCCTTCCAACCCTTGGAAGGACAAAAGACGGGATTTTTTCTGGATCAACGTTTCAACGGCGAAGCCGCCTCTCGTTATGCCAAGGGCGAGATGCTGGATGCCTTCTGCTACGTTGGGCAGTTCGGCCTGCATGCGGCCCCCCGCGTCGCTTCGGTCCTCTGCGTCGACGCCTCCGAGCCTGCCCTGGCCCAAGTCCAGCGCAATGTCCAAGCCAACGGCTTCGAAAACATCCAGACTCGCGGCGCGAACGTCTTCGACTTTCTGAAAGAGTGCGACCTCGAACAGCGCCGCTTCGACACCATCTCCTTGGATCCCCCCGCCTTCGTGAAAAACAAGGCCAGCCTGAAGCAGGCCTGGAGGGGCTATAAAGAAATCAATCTTCGCGCAATGCGGCTGCTACGGCCGGGCGGCATCCTGATCACCTCTTCCTGCTCGCAGCACATGAACGTGGAACTCTTCGAGCGGATGCTCTCCGAGGCCGCCCGAGACGCCCGGCGCCCCATCCAACTTTTAGAGAAACGCGGCCAACCGGCGGACCACCCCATCCTCCTCTCCATGCCGGAGACGGAGTACCTCAAGTGCTACATCCTCCGAGTGGAATAGGCGGAAGACCTATTCGAAAATGCAGAGATATTCGGCGATGCCACGCAAGACCGAGATCTCGAAGGCGGAATTCGCCGGTACTTGGAATTCCATTCCGGCCGCGTAAGTCTTCCACTCTTCCTCGCCCTTGATCTTAACCTTGCAGGAACCGGCGGTGATCACCATGCGTTCGGCGGCCGCGGTGTTGAATTGGTAGGAGCCCGGATAGATGAGTCCCAGCGTCTTCTTGACGCCGGTGACATCGTAGATGCTGTGGCTGACGACCTTACCGTCGAAATAGATATTGGCCTTCAGATCCACCGAGACATTTTGCAATTTTTGGGCTGGGGTTTCGGACATCGCTATCTCCTTTAATATCCGGTTTCTTTTTCCTCGAACAAGCGTCGTTTGGACGAGATCGCTTGAAGTTTTTCCATCAAATCCACGAGGGCCTTGGCCTGGTCCGGATCGTCCTCGGCCTCGGAACGCTCCGCCCGCTTCTTGAGATTTTTCAGGATGACCATCAGGTAATGCGGAGTTTTTTCGGAGGGAATGAAATAATTCATCAAAAGGATCAAGGCGAAAGAGGCCGCCATCATGCCCAGGGCCCAATACCAGGGTAGGAGATGGAATCCCAAGGCCAGTATTCCCGCCGCAAAAAACACGGCTAGGCCGAGACTGACCCCTTGCGAGGGCGGCGCGATCAGTTTTTCCAGCTGATCGGCGTTCAGGCCCTCCACCTCTTCCGCAAGGATTTCGCTCAGGCGGGCAGTGACACTGTGCACCCGGATGGCGTAGGAGGCGAAAACTGGAAAGACCAGGACGATGATTTCCAAGACGATGTGCATCGCCGCCGGTCTAGCGGAAAACATCTTCCGTAAAAAGAAATATATTTCCCGGCCGAAAAAGCCTAGGCTGGGGCATGGTTTATACCCCTCGCCTCCTAGCCTTCGCCGGCAGCACCCGAAAAGAATCCTATAATAAAAAAGTGCTCGAATTCGCCGTTCAGGGGGCGAAATCCGCCGGAGCCGAAGTCACTCTCCTCGACCTTCGCGACCTCCCCCTGCCCCTCTACGACGGAGATCTCGAGGCCGAAAGCGGGCTTCCGGAAAACGTCAAAAAATTAAAGAGTTTGATGAAGGCCCACGAGGGATTCCTGATTGCCTCGCCGGAATACAATAGCTCGATATCCGGCGTGCTGAAAAACGCCATCGATTGGGCCTCGCGTCCGGAACCCGGAGAAGCCCCACTCGCTTGCTTCAGCGGCAAGGCCGCGGCCTTGCTCAGCGCCACTCCCGGCGCGCTCGCCGGCCTGCGAGGCCTGGCGGAAGTGGGCCGAATCCTCCACAACATCGGCGTCCACGTCCTCCCCTACCAAGTCGGGGTGCCGCGGGTGCATGAGGCCTTCAATCCCGATGGAAGCCTCAAAGATCCTAAACTGCGGGCCAATCTGGAAAAAGTCGGGACCAGTCTTTCCGAATTTTTAATGAAACATTACGTTTGAAAAATTAGCGCCTAAGTTTAGCCGCAAGAAATCCCCAGATCATCCCCGTGACCAACCCAAAGCCATGGGCCCAGTTGGCGACGTTCCCCATCAGTCCGGTCATGCAGAGGAAAAACCAGATGATCATCATGGTGACCACGCTTTGGTTGAGCGAAAGCCCCGAGGAAGGATCGAAGCGTCCGCGAATCCAAGCGTATCCCAAAAGCCCATAAACGACGCCGGACATGCCTCCAAAATTCGGGCCAGAGAGAAAAAATTGCCCTAGGTTCGAGCAGACGGCGACGACTAGGACCAGGGCGATGAAATAGAGTGTGCCGAGTTTTCTCTCCAAGACGGTGCCAAGGTCCTTCATCCACAACATGTTAAATAGAATGTGCAGGAAGCTCATGTGAATGAAGATAGGGGTCACGAGGCGCCAAACTTGGCCGTGCAGGATTTCCGGCAGGTGCCCGTTCCACTCGAGATAGGGACCGACGATATCGTAGGTGGTGATATAGAAGTAATCGATCCATATCCCGCCGCGATCGAGGAAAGAAAGCGCCGTGATGAGGACGCTAAGAGCGATCAGCGTCGCCGTCACCGGCGCCAAGGCCGTATCCAATCGATGCCAATGAGTGCGCACGTCGATGACCGGGGATTTGCGAGCCAGCTTGGCCTCGCGCGAGCGGATGGCCTCCGCCGATCCGGACTGGCCGCGATATTCCGAGGCGTCGGGATCGCGTAGGAAATCCGCCAGACGACGCTCCGCCTCCGCTAAGTGACGGTCGTCCAATACCCAAAGGTGAAAACCGTCCTCCGATTCGTCATCCACTTGGTTGGGGATGCCGTTCACGAGCAAATAGTCGCTGAATCGCCTAGCTTGGCCTTTTTGGGTGAGGGTTCCTATCATTCGCATCTTCGAGGGGCTCCTTGTCGGGGCGGAGATAGCTCGAAATGCCCCCGAGGTCGAGCACTGCTTCGCCTCGCGCGGACCGGAGGTTTTTGGGAGAAATGGCCGGAGTTTAGGGAATTTCTTGGTAACGAATCTCGAGGATCTCGAGGTCCCGCAAGCCCTTGGGACTGCGAAGCTGGACGACGTCCCCCACCTTGGCCTTGAGCAGGACGCGGGTGAGCGGTGAAATCCAACTGATCTTGCCGTGGCCGGGATCGGCCTCGTCGATGCCGACGATGGAGTAGGTTTTACGTTCTCCGTCTTCCTCCTCGAGGGTCACCGTCGCGCCAAAAAAAATCTGGTCGGATTGGATTTTGGCGGGATCGACGATCTCCGCCGCCTCGAGGCGTTTGGTGAGAAAGCGGATACGCCGGTCGATCTCCCGGAGGCGGCGCTTGCCGTAAATATAATCGGCATTTTCCGATCGGTCCCCGTTGCCGGCGGCCCAGGAAACGACGGCGGTCAGCTCGGGCCGCTGCTTGTGTAGCAGATCGTGCAGCTCTTCCTGCAGTTTCGCGGCGCCGCCGGGCGTCATGTAATTTTTCACGCCCTTGGGCACGGGGTTCTCGGGAGGAGAGTCTTCTTCCTCATCGCCATCACCGGGATCTTTGACGAAGGCTTTGCTCATCCATCACAAGTACCAAGCGCGGCCCGCGAGTTCAAGGCAATCCGTTTTTTCTAGTGGCGTTTCCGCTGCGCCAGGAACTCGACGCCCGCCGCCATGCTCCAAAAGGGAATCTGGGCCTCCACCGAGGCCAGCCAAGCTTTCCCATCCAAAGGATCCAGCAATGCCTTCGCTTCGAAACCCCACACCGGAAGCGCCATCTCATCCCCGCGGGCGGAGGCATAGGCCACCCCTGCCCCCAGCAAAAATTCGCGATTCCCCTCTTCCCAAATCCAGCCCAAGGGCGCTTCAAAGGACAGGATGGATTGATTTTCCCGCATGGAAATCCGCTTGGCGGGATAAGCCAGGACCAAGGGTTTGAGTCCAAGCAGATGCCTAGCCGTGGACCGCTCTAGGTCGAAGGAAGGGGAAAAACGGTCGTAATAAATAGTCCCGGCGAAGCGCGGGCCGCCGAAACCGAATTCGCCGCCCAAAGTCAAAGCCCCTCCGGAGGCATCGGCGCCCAGGCCCGCGGAAGCTTGAAAGAAGATAATCCGGTTCGGCAATGCGCCATCGCGGTAGTCCTTCAACCACGAGTAAATTTCCGGACGATGCAAGACCTCCGGAGGCACGAAAAAGCTGATGGCCTCCAAAGCTTGGGGATGTCCCGACGCCATCACCAGCTTTAAAACTTCGGGATTTTCGCGGTCTTTTGGGTCCACTTTCCGCAGGGCCCAAGGGTCATAGCGAAGTCGCGCCAGCGTGTCCGGGTCGATATCCAGAACAGGATTCGTGGAGGGACCGGAACTCGTCGTTGGATAGGGGTCCAATTGGTCGGGCGCCTTCAAGACGGGAATCCGCAAATGAATGCGTTCGTAGGGCGTGGCGTTACCCATATCATCAAACCTCGTTTTGGTGGAGTGCCGAAGGGTTGGAGTCTACTCGGGATCGCCTCTTTATCGAGGCTGAGTCAAGAAAGTTTCTTGGGTTTTGGCCCCATTTTAGGGCCCTTCCACCAGCTGCTTGGCGCCCAGCATGATGGATTCGGTATTCTTATTGTCTCTCATTAACAGGGGTCTTTGGGCCTTCACGGGCAGAATGAGGTGAAAGGTCGAACCTTGGTCTTTTTGGCTCTCGACCCAGATGGCCCCTTGGTGCATTTCGACGAATTGCTTGGTGAGAGCCAAGCCAAGGCCGGTTCCTTGATAGCGTCGCGTAAAGGAGCTGTCGACCTGTTCAAAGACGTTAAAGACCGATTCGAGATCCTTCTCGTCGATGCCGATACCCGTATCCTTCACCTCGATGATGAAATATCCCTGGGGAGAGTTTGGGAGATGCTGGGTATGCATCGGATACTCCGAGGGAAGGCCTTCGGAATAACGGGCCGAAAGTCGGATACTCCCCGACTCCGGCGTGAACTTGATGGCGTTCGACAGCAGATTGAGCAGGATTTGCCGCGTCTTGCGGGGGTCGGCGTGGAAGACCGGAAGGGGGCCCTCGACCTTCAGCTCGAATTTCTGCTGCTTCTTCTTGATCAAGGGCGAAATCGAATTGCCCACGTCCTGCATCAGGTCCTCGAGGCTAAAATCTTCCAGGTTCAATTCCATCTTTCCGGACTCGACCTTCGCCAAGTCGAGGATGCTGTTGATCAGATGCAACAGGTGCTCGCCGTTGTTGATGACTTCCCGCAGGCTGTCTTTTTGCTCGGCGTTGAGCTCGCCCATCACGTCTTCCATCAGCAATTCGGAAAATCCGATGATGGCGGTCAGAGGCGTCCGGAGCTCGTGGCTCATGATGGCCAGAAACTCGCTCTTGATGCGGTTGGCCCTCTCGAGCTCGACGTTCTTGGTACGGATCTCGTCGAAGAGCTGGGCGCTTTCGATGGCCAGGGCCGCTTGGTTGGAGAAATTTTCGAGAACGCCGATGCGGGTCTCGTCGACGAATTCGGTCTTCGAAATGCCGATCAAGGCGCCGATCACGCGCCGTTCGGCGACGAGGGGCATGATGACGAATTTCTTGAACTCCATCTCCTTTTGGATTTGGTCGGCCAATTCCTTGGACCAGTGCGGCTCGACGCCCTTCACCAATTCGGAAAGCTCTTGTCGGAAGACCAGGCGATTGCGCCGTATGGCCGTGAAGATGCTGTTGGGATGTCCCGGTTGCAGCTTCATCTCGGCCAACTTGAAACCCACCCTGCCCTCGATCTGCTCCACCAAGGGATTTTGATGGGGAATGAAGAATTCGATGAGGCCGTTGTTGCGGTTGGGCATCACCAAAAGGCAAACGTCATAACCCAGCCCCTCGACGACGCCCGCCAAGACTTGCTGGATGACCTCCAGCGGGGACATCATGCGCCGAATCGTCGAGGAAATGCGGTTGAGCGCGATCAACTGCTTGTTGCGTTGTTCGAGAGCCCGTTCCTTCAAGCGGGTGAAAAAGTTGGAAATTTTCACGGCGTAGACGACGATGGGCAGGAACATGACGAGCAAGATGAGGTTCGCGTAACGGATCACGGTCTGGTCGCCAAACCAGGAGGAATGTTCGCCGGAGTAGACGAAGGGAGCCAGCCAGCCCATCTGCGTGCTCAAGACCAGGCTGCCGGAGAAAAAAATCGACAGGATGCCGGCGACGATCGCGACTTGGTAGTTATAGAACATGCCCGCCGCGACGCAATACATCAGGTAGAGGGTGAAGAAATTGCTCTGGGTTCCGCCGGTAATATAGACGACCAGGGTCATGCTGATGAGATCGGCCGCCAGCTCCACCACGAAGGACGCCATCAAGGCGCGATTGCGCAGGATGTTGCGGTAGCACATGCCGGTCAAGAGAAAGGCCACCGAGATGACGAGGGGGATCCACGGAGCGCTGCGCCACATGCCCTTGAAGTAAATGGAACCGATGGCCCAAAAGACGATGAAGATCCAGAGACGCAATTTGGCCGTGAAGACGTGGCGTCCCTTGTAATCGGGCAGCTTGATATCTTCCAGAATCGCGGAGGCGCTGATCTTCATAGCGGATGAGAGGACGTTTTTTTCAAGGCTTCTTTCATCAGGGAAAGCATGCGTTCTTTGTCGGCGAATCCACCCACCAGCTTGACGTCCTCGATGGGTTTGCCCTCGCTGTCGAGGAACAAGACCGTCGGCCATCCCACCACTTCGTATCGGTCGGTGGCCTTCCGGCATTGGGGATCGTCGGTGGTGCAATCCACTTTCACCATCACGAAACTCTCGCTCAAGGCCTGTACCTCCGGGGCCGAAAAGGTCAACTTATCGAGCTCCTGGCAAGGCGGGCACCAGTCGGCGTAAAAATCGACGATCATAGGTTTACGGGACTCTTTCGCCGCGCTCAACCCTTTTTCGAAGGAATAAGTCCAGAGCCCCCCCTGAGGCTTGGCCATCAGGGGTTTGGTGAAGACGTAGCCGTAATACAGAGCGGGAGCCAACATCAGGACGGCCATGCCACGCTTGAGGATCATGGTCCAACGGCCGGCTTTGACCTTTCGGGCCAACTCTCCGTAGGCCGTGCCCAGAACGACGAAAATCAACCCCATGCCCAGACCGTAATTGAGCAAAAGCAGAAAGCCATAAAACCGGTCCTGTTCGCGGGCGGCGATTAACAACAGGGGTCCAATCAAGGGACCGACGCATGGAGAAGCGATCAGGCCAATGGTTAGACCCGCCAGAAAAGCCCCCCAAGGCCCCTCCCCGCCCATCCTCACCAAGCGATTATGAAAAGCGGGCGGCAGGTGAAAGGGAATGACCTCGAAAAGGCCCAAGGCGAAAACGAGAAAAAACAAGGCCGTGAACAGAATGAACCACCGGCTTTGAAAAAGGAAACCCAGCTTGAGCCCGGCCGAGGCCGCGAGAAAACCCAGGACGGAATACATGGTCACCATCCCCAGCACCAGCATCAGGGCGCGAAGGAAGTTTCCGCGTCGGCGATGCTTCACGCCGATGAAGGCCAAGGTCAGGGGGATGATGGGCAGGACACAGGGAGTAAAAGAAGTCAAAATCCCGCCAAACAGCGCCAATCCCAATAAGAAGGCCTTTCCTTGGTCGAGAAGCCGCTCTGGATTCGACTCGTGGATCAATTCGAATAAAGTCGGTTTTGCCTTTTCTGTTTCCTTCGCCTCGATGCTGGAAGCGGCAGCGGGAGGTTCCGCGGGGACCAGCGAAGCGCCTTCGGGGACCACCTCCACGGGAAGCAGGACGGTCCGACGCATGGGACGGTAGCAGAAATCGTCGGAACAACCTTGATAACGCAAGGTGGCTTCGAGGGTACGACGCCCTGGCTTGGCGTCCTTGGGAACCATGAGGGTCACCTTTTGCTCGAAATCATGAAAATAGACCTGGGTAGTCTTCTTCAAAAAGGGATCTTGATGGGGTTCGGGAGGGGGGCGTTCGCTTTGAACCACGACCAAGCCGTCGGTCTTGTCGAAGAGCAGCGAGGTCTTATCGTCGTAAAGCCAGTATTTGTCGGGGACCTTAAAATTCAGCTTGAAGGCGAAGGCCTCCCCAGGATGCAGGCGCACGACTTGATCCTGGAAATCCACCTTAAAAGGATCGCGACGGTCTTCTTGGGCGTAACCATGGCTCCAGGTCCCAAAAATGACGCTGAACAGCAGAAAAATTAGGAAATTTCGTTTCATGAAACACTCTACGCAGCGGGGGACTTTTCGGACGCCCCGATCTCGGAAATCCTCAATATTCTCTTTTAGATCCGCCTTTGGATTATGCTACCCTTTTCTAATGGAAGCCCAAGGGAGTTGCCTATGAAAAAATTGACGGCCGAATGGGACAGCCCGCTTTTCATGCAGGTCCAAGCCCAATTCGAAACGGCGGCCCAAAAGCTCTCCCTCGACGAAAATATCTTCAACCGCCTGCGAGTTCCGGACAAGGCCCTGATCGTCAGCGTTCCCTTTCGCAACGACGACGGCTCCATTCGAGTCGTTCCGGGTTACCGAGTCCAGCACAACGACGTCCTCGGTCCTTATAAGGGCGGCCTGCGCTATCACCCCTTGGTCAACCTTGGAGAAGTGGCCGCTTTGGCCAGCCTGATGACCTGGAAGTGCGCCTTGGTCAATCTTCCGCTGGGAGGGGCCAAAGGCGGCATCCAAATCGACCCGACTTTGCTCAGTCGCGGCGAGCTCCAGCGCATGACGCGACGTTATACCTCCGAAATCGTCAACTTCATCGGCCCCGACGTCGATATCCCGGCCCCGGACATGGGAACCAACGAACAGGTCATGGCCTGGATCATGGACACCTATAGCCAGCTCAAGGGCCACGCCGTCGCCGAGATCGTCACCGGAAAACCCGTCATCATTGGCGGGTCCCTGGGCCGCAAAGAGGCCACGGGACGCGGCGTCGTCTACTGCCTGATCGAGGCGTCGAAGCTGCTGAATTACAAGCTCGATGAAAGCACGAGGATCGCCGTGCAGGGCTTCGGTAATGTCGGCGCGGCCGCCGTGAAAAAGCTCGAAAAGATCGGGACCAAGGTGGTCGCCGTCAGCGACGTGAAATCGGGCGTCTACAATCCCAAGGGCCTGTCCTATCAGGCATTGACGGACTGGGTGAACCAACACCGCAGCCTCGAGGGTTTCCCCGAGGCCGACGCGGTGACGAACGCCGAACTGGCTTGCCTCGACGTCGACATCGTGGTCCCGGCCGCCACCGAAGGCACCATCACTCCCGAGATCGCCAGAAAGCTGAAATGCAAAATCCTGGCGGAGGGAGCCAACGGTCCCACGACTCTCGAGGCCGACAAGATCATCGAGGACCGAGGAGACATTTTCGTCATTCCCGACATCCTGGCCAATGCCGGCGGGGTCATCGTGTCGTACTTCGAGTGGGTCCAGGACCTGCAGAATTATTTTTGGACGGAGCAAGAAATCAACAAGCGGCTCTTCGAGATCATGAGCACGGCGTTCCAAACGATCCATGAGTTCTCGAAGGCGCACCAGGTGAACATGCGCAACGCGGCCCTGATGACGGGAATCCAAAAAGTTTCCCAGGCCATGTTGACGCGAGGATTCTACCCTTAGCCGCGAAAACCATTGCCTCCCCTTCCGAGGACACGGTAGCCTGAAACCCGAGATCATTCATGAAACAGCTCAACAAAAGCATGCTAAAGAACGCTTCGAACGTGGCCAAGAGCATCCGCGCGAATTGCTTCTTCCTCTACCTCGACGCCTTGGGCGAGGACGAATGGGCCCTCGACCTGCCGAAAGACTGCGACCTCATCGTGGTGACCAAGAAACACGGCATCAAGGACATGGAGTTCAAGGAAAAATACCCGAAACACATCATCCTTCCCAAGATCAAGCTGGGACGCATCGGCCTCATCAAGCTGGCCATGGCCTACGCCATCTCGACGCGTTTGGTGGACGACGCCGATAAAGTGGTCTTCCTGACCGGAACCTCCCAGCTGATGACTCTCGATACCCTCACGGTCTTCGAGATCGGAAAAGAGAGCGAGGTCATCACCACCAAGAACATCGTCGACATTTCCGAATCGGTGCAACCGGAGGTCTTCGAAGCCACCCTGAATTTGGCCATCGAACTCGCCATCAAGGGCCGCGAGGGCAAGCCAGTGGGCACCATCTTCGTGCTGGGTGACGACGAGCGAGTCATGCAGCTCAGCAAGCAGATGATCATCAATCCCTTCAAGGGCTACGACGAGGAGGAACGCAACATCCTTAGTCCCGCCCTCAAAGAGACCCTCCGCGAATTCGCCGCCCTGGACGGCGCCTTCGTCATCGCCTCGGACGGCACCGTCATCACCGCCGGCCGTTACCTGGGAGCCACCGCCGACTCCACCGAGATCGAACGCGGTTTGGGCAGCCGCCATCTGGCCGCCGCCGGCATCACCTCGCTCACCGCCGCCGTGGCCATCGTCATCAGCGAGTCCACCGGCGACGTCCGCATCTTCCGCAATGGCACCCTTTTGATGGAAATCGAGAAGCCCTAAGCCCTCCTTGACAAAGGACGGCCTCGCCGATTAGAAACACCACGTTTTCCGCGAAGCAACCATCCTTGAGAGGAACCCTCATGAGCGCCAAGAAAAACGACGAAAAACTCTTCGATCTCCGCACCCTCGACAATTTCCAGTCGCGCGGCCTCGTGAAACCGGCCGATTACGAAAAGTATTTAAAAACCCTGCCCGACGAGGAGGGAAACTACGAACTGTGCGTCCTGGAAGAAGATGAAGATCTCGAGGACGACGAGGCCCCTGAGGAAGAATAGCCTCTCCTAGCTTTCATAAAAAAAGCCCTCCTTGCGGAGGGCTTTTTTTTTAATCTCTTGAAAGCGGTCGGACTACAGGAACTTGCTTGGATTGACGGCGTTGCCGTCGATGCGAACCTCATAGTGGACATGGGGGCCAGTGCTGTGACCGGACATCCCGATACGGGAGATCTCTTGACCCTTCTTGATGCTTTCCCCTTCGCTGACGAAAGCCTCGGAGTTATGGGCGAATAAAGTGGTGAGATTACCGCCGTGGTCGATGATCACGGTCAATCCATAGCCGTTCTTATGGCCCACGAAGGCCACCTTGCCGTCAGCGGGAGCCAGAACCGGCGAACCGTAGGGAGCGGCAATATCCACGCCCAGGTGCATCCGACCGCGGCTGCGGGAGAGCCGGCGCCAGCCATAATCACTGGTGATAATACCCGCGCAGGGCATGACACTGGGAACGGCCGCCTCGAGGCTGGGAGTCAGGTCGTTGGCGTCTTCCATGTAAAAATTAGGTGCGGAATCCAGGTCAAAATCGACAGTACCACCGTCTTCTTCGAAACTAGAACTAGGGATGGCGGCAAAAAGGCTGGTGCTTGCCGTCAGAACTAAGGCGACGAGCGCCGAGGAAAGAAACTTACGCATGTAGACCTCACCAGGTTTATCGGAAGCAGGCACCCGTTTTATAGAGGGCGACGTCTAGACTTCCGAGGCTTGCGACTCCTTCCACTCCCCCACCGCCCTTAAGGAAATTTCGGGGCGTCGGGTAAGCTTCTGGGTCGCTTAGGGTTTGGTTGTCTCGATTCCTAAATGAAAGCTTTTGGTTTTTTTTGGGGGCTCTCCCGATGGAGCTTTGGGAGGCCTTCCAGGTCACTTTCTTAGCAGGTAACAGACAAAAACTTTAGAGTCAAGCTTTATGAAACCCTTGAAACTAAAGACATTTTATCCACAGGCCCGCTGGTTTCTGAATGTTTAACTTTTTCTAAATATCGGCTGAAAAATAGAGGGGTTGCGGAAAAAGATCCACTTAGCCTTTGAGGACTCCCAGCGGTTTAAGCTTCAGAATTTTCCGGCTCAAGCCCGCCCCTTCGACGGCGGCCACCACGTCCGCGACGTCCTTGTATGCCCAAGGCACTTCCTCGGCGATAGTGGCCCGAGAGGCGCCTAAGACGGTGATCCCCTGCTCCTGCAGCTCCCGTTCGACATTGCGCCCCTTCAAGGTCTTCTTGGCCTGGTTGCGGCTCATCAAGCGCCCCGCTCCGTGACAGGTGGAACCGAAGGTCGTTTCCAGGGCCTTCTCGGTTCCAACCAGGACATAGGAATACCGGCCCATGTCTCCCGGGATTAGCACCGGCTGTCCCACCTCCCGGTAAGCCTGAGGCACCGAGGGATGCCGGGCCGGGAAACTCCGCGTCGCTCCCTTGCGGTGCACTAGGACGCGTCGGCTTTGGCCGCCGATGCGGTGCTCCTCGAACTTGGCGATGTTGTGGCAGACGTCGTAGACGACTCGCAGGCCCAGGGATTCCCAAGACTGGGCCAGGACCTTTTCGAAGGCTCCCCGAATGTATTGGGTCACGAGCTGTCGATTGGCGAAGGCGAAATTGGCCGCCGCGGCCATGGCCCCCAAGTAGTCCCTGGCCTCCTCCGAATCGATGGGCGCGCAGCACAGCTGCGGATCCGGGAGTTCGATGCCGTAGCGCCGCGACGCCTTGAACATCGCCTCGAGGTGATCGCTGCAAACCTGGTGTCCCAAGCCACGGGAACCGGTATGAACGATCACGGTTAGCTCTCCCGGAAAAAGACCCAATTCGGACGCAACCCCGCTATCGTAAACTTCATCCACGTAACCCAATTCGACGAAATGATTTCCCGAACCCAAAGTCCCCAGCTGCCCCTGCCCGCGCTCCTTCGCCCGCGAACTCACCCGTTCCGGATCCGCCTGGGGCAAGCGGCCATGCTCTTCGATATATTCCAGATCTTCGGCGCTTCCAAAACCGCGCCCCACCGCCCAGGCCGCGCCTTTGCTCAAGATGTCGTCGTAATCCCGGCTCGCGAAGCCGTGTCCCTCGTGATGGGAGCCGACTCCCGCTGGAATAGCCGCGAACAGAGCCTGAGTCAGCTCGCGCACCCGACCGGCAATTTCGGTCCGAGGAATGCGAGTCTTCAGCAAACGGACGCCGCAATTGATGTCGTAACCGACGCCGCCCGGCGAGACGATGCCGTCTTCCTCGCCGAAGGCCGCCACGCCCCCGATGGGAAAACCGTAACCCCAATGGATGTCCGGCATCGCGAAGGACGGGCCCACGATCCCAGGCAAGGTCGCCACGTTCCGAACCTGATCGAGGCAGGGATCCCCGCTCAATCCCCGCATCATTTCTTCCGACGCGAAGACTATCCCTTCCCTGCGCATCGCGCCCTCGCGCGGTAGGCGATATTCGAATTCGGAAATTCTCTCGATGCCTCTTCCCGTTTTCATACGTCGAAGATGATCCTCGCCCGGCACGGGCCTTCCGGCTCCCGCCAGAGTTTCAATCCGTGGTAAGTGACCGCCTTGATCTCCGTCTTGAAACCGTGCCGTTTTCGGTCCAAGGCCTCGCCGCGAGCGCGGCACTTCAAAGCGTGAGGCTCGAGCCACTCGATTTGGAATTCGGAATAGACCCTTCCCCGCGCGTCCATCTGGTAGAGAATTTCTTCCAACTGCCGAACCAGGAGACTTTCGAGACCGTCGGCCTCCAAGGCCCATTCGGCCTCGATTTCCATGCCCACGCGAGCGGCATCGACGAGAGTGTCGGTCAGGGCCCAAGAAGCATTGGCGAAAAGCTCCCGCCAGTCCTCCCCGAAGACCTCCACTCCCAAATCACCCGTATGGTCGATGGGGGTGTAAGTTTTATTCATGATTCCGAACTCTACCTTGACTCACCGCGTCCGTCGTCTAAAATTGAGCTAAGGATATGGGATTCGGAAATTTGCCACGTGAGGATAAATGTTCTTTAAAATCATCTATCTACGAGGTCTGTTATGAATGAAAAAGGCAGGCGCAGTGTACGTAACCGCAACGGCCACGACAAGCACGACACTTATTGGAACCAAGCCCAGCCCAAAGACCACTCTTTTTGCGGAAAATGTTCCGCCATCTACCACAACAAACATTGGTTTTTTGACGAGAAGAAACTGGAAACCCTTCGCGCCGAAGCCGCGAATCACCAAGTCCTCTGCCCCGCCTGCCACAAAATTCAGGACCACTTCGCCTCGGGTCGGGTCCTCATGAGCGGAGAATTCTTAAGGGAGCATCGGGAGGAAATTCTCAATCTGGTGAAAAACGCCGAAAAGCGGGCCATGGGAATGAACCCCCTGGAACGCATCATCGAAATCGCCAACAACGGAAAAGGAATCGAAATTACGACGACCCACGAAAAGCTGGCGCAACGCATCGGGAAGAGCCTGTACCGCGCCTTCAGCGGAACCGTGGATTACCAATGGGCCCGAGGCGACAAGATGGCCCGCGTGAGTTGGTGTCGCGACTAAAGGCTCATGGATCTCAAGACGCTGCAAAGCTACATCCGCAGGGTACGACGCCAGACCGGCAGTACCGTGCAGTATTTTCGCCTCGCCATCGAAGGCAACAAAGTCGAACGCTTGACCGACTTCAAGGGAATCAAGCGCCCCGTGCTCTTGCTGCAAGGCTACGGCGGAACCCGAAGGGTCTTCCAGGTGCTCGAGCAGCGGCTACGCCGTGACGGATTTAACGTTTTCAGCCTCAACCTGGGTGGCATCTTCGATACCTTCAATACCAAGCCCATCCCCCACCTCGCCCAACTCGTCTCGAAGAAGATTGAAAGCCTCTACAAGCGCCACAACATCCAAGAAAAGTTGGTGATCATCGGCCACAGCAAGGGCGGCCTGATCGGGCGCTGCTATCTCAAGGATTTCCACGGCGACCGCAGGGTCAAGACTCTGATCACGATGGGGACGCCGCACAACGGCAACCCTTGGGCCATGCTGGGCCTGTTCACCCCGCTCGCCCTGCTTACTGAAAGCATCCGTCAGATGACGCCAATGTCGCCCTTTATCCGCCGCATGAATCGCACTCCCTGGCCGGAAGGCGTGAAGGTCCTCTCGATTTTCTCCAAGGAAGACACCGTCTGCCCCTACCCCAGCGCCGTCCTCAAGACCGAGAACGACCAGGTACGGAATCTCGAGATCGTGGACGTGGGCCACGTCGAATTCTTGATGAAGAAAAGGGTTTACTGGCTCATTCGGAAGGAACTTCTCGGGGATAAAGCTGCTGCAAGGCGCTCACTACCTCGGAGCAAAATACGAAAATCACGCTCCAGTAATAAATCCAAAGCACTAGTATCACCAAGATTGTGAGAGAACCGTAGACATAGCTGTAGCGCACCAAGGCCCAGCCCATGTACCAACGGAAGATCAGTCGCGCCAAGAGCGTCAAGCCTCCGAACAGGGTCGCGCCCAAGAGCAGCTCTTTGGTATGCATATCGCGGTTGGGAACCACGCGAAGCAGCAGAAAAAAAGCGACCATGTGAGCGAAGAAATACGCAAAATTCCCCCCGAACCATCCGAAAGCCGTCTCCAGGCCATAACGTTCCGGCACAAGACTCGTCAGCAGGTTGACCTGGGCGGGCACGACGAAGAGCAGCGCCGAGAAGAAGATCAAGCCCACCGACAGCGCGCGGCTATGCCAGAAATTCCTCTTCTTGCCGCTCTTGAGCACCTTGTCGAGGATGTGCTCCATATTGGTGAAGAGAAAAGAAGCGACGAAAAAAAGAAAGCCGATTCCGATCCAACCGCTGGTCACCTTCTTGTCGACCAGGCCGCGGAGCAAGATGATGAAATCCGGCTGCACCTGGGGCAGGGTCGCCTGGACCCAGTTCCTGACTTGCTGGAAGAAGGCCTCGGACTGGCCAATCATGTGGCCCAGGACGGAGATCACGATGAGGATGAGGGGGGTCGCGCAAAGGATGGTGAAAAAAGCCAGGGCCGCCGAGAGATTGAATCCGTCATCGACGCGGAACTCATGCACCGCGAGACGGAACACGCGATAAACCTGCCTGGTCGCCCTCGGAAACCCGATCATTTTTTGCGCAATACCCATCGTAACGGAGCCCCGTCGAATTCGAAACTTTTGCGAAAGACGCGCTCAAGGTAGCGCAAATACGATTCTTTCACAAGTTTGGGGCGATTGGAAAATAACACGAAGGTCGGGGGCGACCAGCCAGACTGGGTCGCGTAATAAATCTGGACGCTGTGCCCTCCGTCGGTGGGCACGGGTTGGTCCTTCAGGGCTTTCTGGAAAACGCGGTTGAGCTCGCCGGTTCCGACGCGGCGCTGGAAATTCTCGTAGACCTGGTCGATCAGCTCGAAGAGATTTTTCATGCCGCGCTGGTGCTTGGCGGACACCGCGATGATGGGAACATAGTCGAGGCGCTTGTACTTATCGACGATGGACTTCTTGTAATCCTTGATAGTCGTCCCGGCCGGCACCAAATCCCACTTATTCAAGACGAGGAGCATTCCCCTGCCCCGCTCCTGGGCGTAGCCCAGGACCTTCGCATCCTGAGCGGTCACGCCTTCCTTGGCGTCGACGACCACCAAAACCAAGTTGGATTTTTCAGCGGTCTTCAGCGCCTTGAGGACGGAGACCTTCTCGAGCTTGCCCTCGCTCTGGGATTTGCGACGAATTCCCGCCGTATCGACGATCTCGATGGTTCGCGTCCCCCGCTCGAGACGAATATTCAGGGGGTCCCGAGTCGTCCCAGCCTTGTGATGCACCACGGCCCTTTCCTCTCCGATCAAGGCGTTGAGCAAGGTCGATTTGCCGACGTTCGGACGGCCGAGGATCGCGAGCTTGAGGTCGCTCTTCTCCTCGGCGTTGCCGGCCTCGACGGGAAGGATTTCAAGGACCTTGTCGAGCAGGTCGCTAACCCCTCGGCTCATCTCGGCCGAGACGGGGATGGTATTGGGAAAACCTAATTTATAAAATTCGCCGAGCAGACGTTCTTGGTCGATCGAGTCGATTTTGTTCACCGCTAAAATGACCGGCTTGGTCTGCTTGCGGAGGATGCGCGCCAAGGCTTCCTCGGCGGGGGTTCGTCCGAAGCGCCCATCGACGACGAAACAAACCAAATCGGCCTCTTCGACGGCGAGCAGGGCCTGTTCCTTGACGTTCTTCTCGAGGCTGTCGTGCTCGGTTTCGGGAACGAAGCCGCCCGTGTCGATGACGGTGAAGTACCGTCCTTCCCAATCCGTGACTCCGTATTGGCGATCGCGGGTGACGCCGGGGATGTCGTCCACGATGGCCTGCTTGCGGCCGATCAGGCGATTGAACAGGGTGGATTTGCCGACATTCGGAACCCCGACAATGGCAATTTTTGGGAGCTGGCTAGACACGGACTCCTCATTGGAGGAGCAAACCCTTCCCGTCAAGGGTTTTAGCTAGGGTTCCCCGACGCCTTCCGGGAGCGCAGGTAGAATAAAGCCAATAAGGCCGTGGAGATCCCCACTAGCGGCAGACCCGGGACTTCACTAGCAGCGCTCAAAGCGCAGCCTCCATTGGGCCCAGCTTCCGCGGCATTGCCGGTATTGTCCCCTCCATCGGCATTGTTGCCGTTGTCGACAACGCCCCCGTTTCCATTATCCACGGGGTTGTCGGGAGGAAGCACAACTTCGGTGGTGATTTGAGCGTCATTATCCGCATCGGTGCTGACATTCTCCCCAGCTCCAGTGACGCCCCCGTTAATCTCGAGCGTGGCCACCACATCCGGAGCTTTCCAGAAAAGATCCACCGTCACGGGGCTATTGGGCGCCACGACGCCGAGATCGCATAGGACCTTGCCCTGATTCACCGGGCAAGAAATGGTGTTAGGCGAGATCCCCACCAGGGTCCCTTCCAAGGGAAGGCCAAAACCCAATTTGACGTTGGTGGCGGAAGACCCCCCAATATTATCGACCAAAAATTGATAATGGACCTCCTGTCCCACCTCCACAGGATCCCCACCCAAGGGAATGGTCAGGACTAAATCCGCCGGCAAAGTGGCCGCACCTTGAGCGTTGACGCAAAAAGACATCGCCATCGCGATAAAGCAGAAGAGCTTACCCATTTTCATAGAAACCCCTTATTTTTGGAGTGCTTTATTAAGAGTGCAAAAGCTAATGATAAAGATTTGCCGCTAGACCGTCAAACCCAAAGCAATCTTTAAAGAAAGCCCGGCCGGAGAACTCCGACCGGGCCCCATTAATGGCGGTGCAGGGATTCGAACCCCGGACACGACGGATATGAACCGTCTGCTCTAACCAACTGAGCTACACCGCCTCATTTATTCAAATCATAAACCAGTAGGACCGAGTCCTTGCGGCCGATTCCTTCGAAGAAGTTCTGGTCCCGCATACGGACCGCGACCATCAGCTTCGTCGAACCGGAGGCGGAGGTCACTAGATAATCTAGGATGCTCCCGTCAACCTTTTTACTCGCCCAGGCTTCTTCCACGCCCAAGGGATCCCATTTCAGCTTAACCATCTTGCCGTCCGAGATGACCGGCTTACGGCCGAGGATATCCTTGAGCAGGGCGTCGTTCTTGGCGACGATCAATTCGGGGGTGCTTCCCCCGGGCAGAGCCTGAAGACGCAAAGGCACAATATAATAATCCGCCACAACCTCATTGAAGGTGTTGGTCACTTCCACCGCGACGTCGTTGGCCGAACCACCATAGGTCTCGCGGCTGGTCCAGGCGCTCTTATATTTGCCCCCCTCTTCCTTGAAGAGCTTGAGCTTGCCCATCGGGGTCAATCCCGCCAGGACGAAGCCGTTGGGATTTCCCGGGGGAAGATAATCGAAATTATAGAGCCCGATCTCGGAAGGAATCTCCAACTTGTCGGCCGTGTCGATCTTGTTGCCGCTCACCTTCATCTCGTAGGTCGGATATCGGCCCGAGTCTCCATGATAGGTCTGTCCATAGAGACGTGGGGTGCCTTCTCGAGAAACCACACGCAGCTGGTAGGGAATTTCTTGGACGACAGGATTCAGGACGCCGCCCTCAAAGCGCAGGATCATGCTGGCCGCCTGAGTTCCGCGTAGATTCGTCAGGACGATCCAAGGTTTGCCGCCATCCTGCGCGGGCATCACGTCGACCTTGACGAAGGTGTCCAATTTTTTCCCGCTGAACTTCGCGATCTCCTGCAAATCGCCGCCGTTTTGGCGATAGACGAATAGATCGGTCTTTCCAGTCAAGAGCACCTCGGGGTTGCCATCGCCGTCGATGTCGCCGTAACCCAAGGCGCGCACCTCGTAAGGCAAGCGCTGCGAGACGCTGGAATAATCATGCAGTGAGTCGGCGGGAACCACCTTCTCGGGAACCTTCGGCTCCATATTATTATTCGATTTGCGAGACTGTTTATCCGGCTTCTTTTCTTCAACCGCCGGCGCGGAGGCGTATACGGGTTCGGCTTCGGGCTTGAAGACCTTCGGAGGGCGCTCGGCCTTCGCGACAGGAACCGGCGCCATTTCGACCGGAGCCGCGGGCGAGGCCGCGACGGAAGGTGCCTGAAGACGAGCAGCCGCGAAACCCTCTAAGCGAGGAAGCAATTGATTGACGTCGGCGACCTCCAGATAATCCTGGTTGACCACACCGTTCGCGTCGACCCATTTCAACAAGACGCGGTACGTTTGGCCGACGACATTGATTCTTCCCGCAACGACCAAGCTATCTTGCCCTTTGCCTTGGGAGACGCTGCGAAGCGCATCGGGATCTAGGCTCTGACGAATGGAATGCGCTGAAGCCCCCTTCTTGATCAGGGCTCCGACGACGGCATCTTGAGCAGCGCCGGAAAGATATTGCTGCTCCTTGGGTCCGTTCACCGCGAAGGGAGCCACCCCCACGCTGGAGCTCTGAGCCCAAGCGGGGACAGAAAGCAGCAAGCTGTTAATAATTAAGGATATTTTTAATAAAAATTTCGGCCAAAACGTCATGGTGGCGGAATATGTTTCATTCATTCCGGAGGGTCAAGTGCAGATTCCAAAAATAGGCCCTATATACAAAATGACGGGCGGCCCCTAAGGACCGCCCGCCCGGTGCTCTCCAATTAAAGTTATACGGTGCCGCTTTGATCGTCTCCCGACTCGGCATGACCCCCGTTATCGTCGGTCTGATCGTCGCTGATACCGTCGTTATTGTCGTCGGTATCCTGGGAGTCGGCGATGCCGTCGTCATCGTCGTCCTCGTCATCCTTGAAAGTGCTGCCGGAATTCTCGATATTGTCCTTGATGGTGTTCTCGATATCCCCGCAGTCTCCCTCGCCGGTATTCTCGTCGATGACGAGGCTACCGTCGCCTTCCAGCGCTAGATCGCCAGAATCCAGGCAGGCCGTGAGATTAATGCCTCGGAACCAAGTATTTTCATCCAAGGTCACCACGACGTCATTCGCTCCAGTCTCCGCCACCGGAATTCCACCGTCGTTTTCGAATCGCACCGATTCGCTGAACTTCAAGGCCAGCTTCAAAGAGTGGGTTGCGCCTTGGTATTCAAAGCTGCCGGTCGCGACGAGGCTGTTACCCAGCAAGGAATCGCCGGTCGCCAAGGTCCCATCCTCCGCCTTGGCTTCGTCGATCTTCACCTCGATGCGGCGATAATTGCCCGAAGGAATCAGCAGATTGCTCAGGGAAGGCGTCGTGGTGCCATTGATCAGGTCCGCGATGAAAGGACCATCGACGACGACTTTATCCTCGGCGTCTCCGGCGTCCTCGCTTTCAGTGCCGCCATTCACGGCCGGCGCATCCCCTGAGCCTTGGTCAGGAGTCCCATCGTCGACGCCTTCGGCCTTCAAGAGATCGCCTGTCCCTTGATCGGGAGTGCCGTCATCGTTCCCCGTCTCGGAATCTTCAAGGTCCTTGTCGCAACGAACGGGATCGACGAAAGTAAATTGAACTTCCTCGCAGGTCATTCCCTCCGGCAAATGAAAGGATACCTCGCGGATGTTCACTCGGACTTCGCTCAAAGCAATCGCCGTTCCGGCGTCATCGCTCGTCTCGGCATGATGGCTATCTCCGCTTTCGTTTTTGACCGCAATGGCCTTTCCGCCCGAAGCCGTCCTCGTCCCTTGAAGTTGCAGGGAGAAATTCACCCCCGCGCTTCCTCCATCCAAGGCATTCGGATCGCCGGCTCCCGCTGAACCACCGCCTCCACCGCCGCAAGCGCTCAGCCCCATCAAGGCCGCCGATAATAGAAGACTCCTGGTCCACCCAAAAAATTGTTGTCGATTGGTTCGCATGATGTTGACTCCTGCCTTCTCCAGGTTTTCAAGGCCCCTTTCGGGAGAAGCGAAAGAGGTCCGGGAGAGCATTTTATGATTTCTACAAGAGGGTTAAAGCAAGCAGGATGCCAAAGGAGATAGATCTTTAACTATTTGATTTTTGATGAGTTATTTAAGACGCAAAGCAAGGGCCTAAATAAATCGTAACTAATTGGGACAGTAAATAGTTACAGTGGTTCGGAACCAGACTCACCGTCGACGTCGTCTTCGTCGAAATTTCCATCCTCGGAAGGGGCGCTTTTACAGGATCTCTCGGTGTTACTTTCGAAATCGTCCAGGATCTGGGCGATCTTGTTATTCGAGATTTCCTTTCGGATCACGGCGACACCTCCCGTCAGATCGGAGGGAGTTAAGGATTGCAATTGAGGCAGCAAGCCGTTGAACCAGGCGTCGATTTGAAAAGCGATGAAGAAAAAGTTGGTTTTATCCGGTGAGACCGTGAAAAAATTCGGCGAGGAAACCTCGATTTCAACCTGATTATCCGAGAGGATTTGAAAGGGAACCGAGCCGATTCGGCCGTCGCCGTCGACGTCTTTCCCCACCGCCTCCTGGAAGGTGCCCGTGACGACGAAGGTCCGATCGAGCAAGAGCTGAGCCACCAAGGGATCCGGGAGCAATTCCTGCGGAATGTCCTCGGAATCCAGCTTTTCGAAGCTCATTTTGAATTTTCGGTAGGTGTCGAAGGGTATTTGGGTGATGCCGAATCCGGGAAACTCTTGGTTCACTTCCGCGCCTTGGTGAATGAGCTCAACGACGAAAACGCCGGGAAACTCAACGTCGTTATTGGCCTGGTTGTCCGCCTCGAAGGCGATATCGCTGACGGTATTGCGAGTCTCCAAAACGTTAATGCCGCCTCCCGCGAATGCCAGAGACTTGCTGAACTTCGCGTTGGAAGGACCGATGGGAGTCGTCGTCGCCACACCGAGGATGAAATCTCCGAACACGGGTACCGGCGGAGTCGGCGTCAAACCACCCCCACCCGGATTGCCGTCTCCCGGATTTCCGGCGCAGGCCAAGAGTCCCAGCAATAAGATCCACATCGATAAAAAGCGGGCGGATTTTCGGATCATGGGCGATTCCTTCTTCATTGGAAGATACTCACTACTCCCCTAAGAAAGCAAAGCCCATACCAAGGAAGCGAGAGAAAGTCTGAAAAATATTTAGATTCAACTAATTGATTTAATTAAATATTTTTAAATTCGTTTCGACAAGAATGAATCCAGGACACCATCATGAAATACAAAACCGTAATGATTCATCACGGCACCGAAAGACGATATTTTTTGATCATTCGTGAAAGTTGGGGTCTGGCGATCTTCAACTCCATGGCCGCATGAGTGATATTGCCTTGAAATTTTTTCAGGGCGCCCGCGATCAATCTTTTCTCAAAGGCCTGATGGGCCTCCCGAAAGCTGCGGTATTCGCCCAAGCCTTCGGCTTCCGGGACCCCGTCTACTCCCGAGTCCTTTCCAAAAAGTTCCCGTTTGTAGCGAAAGGCCTCCGGCGCCAAGAGATCGCCCTCGGCGAAGACGCAGGCATTGGTCAGGGTATTTTCCAATTCGCGCACATTGCCGGGCCAGGGGTAAGCTCTTAATAGAGCCAGAGACTTGGGAGCGAGTTTCTTCTTTTTTCCACCATGACGACGCGCGAATTCCGCCAAAAAATGCTCCGCAAGCAAAGGTAAGTCGTCCATGCGCTCGCGCAACGGGGGAACTTGGATCTCGACGACATTGAGTCGGAACCAAAGATCCTCCCGAAAGGTCCCCTTCCGTATCAATTGCCGGAGGTTTTGGTGAGTCGCCGCCAAAATCCGGCAATCCACCGGGCGCTCTTCCTTGGCTCCCACCGGCCGGAACTTTCCTTCTTGAAGAACGCGCAACAGCTTTCCCTGCAAGGCGAGCGGCATATCCCCGATTTCGTCCAAGAACAAGGTTCCGCGATGGGCCTGCTCCACCAAGCCGACGCGATCGGCCACGGCTCCGGTGAAAGCGCCGCGCAGATGCCCGAACAATTCCGACTCGAAGAGTCCCTCGGGCACCGCCTGGCAATTGAGCGAGACGAAGGCTTTCCCGGCGCGGGCGCCGTTGAAGTGGATGGCGCGGGCGATGCGCTCTTTTCCTACTCCGCTTTCGCCGAGGATCATGACCGGAACTTCCACGTCCGTGACCCGATCAAGGACCTGAAAAATTTCCAGCATCTTGGGATGACGGCCGACGATGTTGCGATAATCGTATTTGATCTTCAATTCGCCTTCCGCCGCTTCCAGCTTTTTCTTCGTTCGCCGCAGGTCGCGCTCCACCTCGAAAAAACGGCGAGCGTTCGCCAATAATTGTCCCATCCAATCCGCGAAGGGATTCAAAGCCGCCGCGAGCGACGGCTGGAAGACCCCGCCCCGCTCCCGGTTATCCAGGTAGATGGCTCCGAGGACTTCCCCTTCCCTCTTCAAAGGCAGGCAGAGGATGGACCTTAATTTCAATTGATGGATCGATGCGGTCACGGAAAAACGCCTGTCCTCGAGGGCGTCCACGGTGACCAAAGGCTTTCCGCCTTCCAAAACTTCGGCCGCGATCGACCAGCTGATCTTGTCCTCGGAGGCGCCGATTTTCGCGGCGTCGAGGTTCCGCGCCACCGCGATCCGCGGCCCTTCCGCCTCGCGCAACAAGATAAAGCCTCGCTCGGCTTGAG
>JAIOPF010000015.1 GCA_021414045.1 Deltaproteobacteria bacterium
AGGTCTCGACTTTGTGGGCCTCGATGTCATCGGCGCCAAGCTCACCGAAGTCAATGTCACCTCCCCCATGGGACTGGCTGAAATCCAGGCCGTTTCCGGTCAAGCCCTTCAAAGTCAAGTTATTGATTTTATTGAGAAAAAAATTTAATCCCCCAAAATCAACCCCACTTTCGACGCCCCGCAAAATATCTCTTTCGTCCCCCCTCCCCAAGCGCCCGGCGATAGGCTAAATTAGCAGTTGCAGGGGATGTAGCGTCGCCCTATAGACGCGCCCGGCTTTCTTGAGGCTTGAAAAACCATGTTCCGACGCACCCAAAAAAATCCGAAAAAAAGCCCCCCCAAAAAGGGCGGGAAAAAGGCCGCGCCGCGCAAGAAGAGCAGCAAGCTGGGGATGGTCATCAAGACGGAATTCTCCCCTCACCTGGCCTGGATGTACGTCTACCTGCGCAAGGCCAAGCAGAAGATGCCCAACCTCATCTTGCCCAATCGCATTCGCTCTTTTCGCCCCACCAAAGGCAAGATCATGCGGGTTTTGGGCAACGCCTATTTCAGCAACCGGACGGTCGTCATCGCCACCCACACGCAGTTGACCTATATGAACCGCAAGGGCGACCTGAAGGTGAAAAAGATCGTCCGCCTTCCGAAGGCCCGCATCCTCGACACCCTGGCCCATGAAATCGCGCATTTTCAATACGAAGACCACGGCTACGAGCACGAAGAATTCACCCGCTCGATTTTCAAGACTTTCGGATTGAAGGAAAAATGCCCCTACTGCAAGGGCACCGGAAAAATCGAACTGGAAGGGAAACCTTAAAACGCGTGAAGCAGGCTTTCCAAGTCCCCGCCCTACCCCAGCCGGAACGGCTCGACAAATTTCTCATCCAACATTTTCCACGGACGAGCCGGGGCTATTGGCGCGAAGCCCTGCCTTCGACGGTGCTGGTCAACGGGCGAAAGGCGCAGAAGGGAATGTTCGTTTCCGGTGGCGAAGCCATCGAGCTCTCCCAAATTCCGCCCGAAGAAAATCCGCGCCCCGCCCCCAACCCCGATCTCCCCTTGCGAATCCTCTACGAGGACGAGCGGATGATCGCCGTGGACAAGCCCGCCGGCATGCCTTGCCATCCCCTGAAGGAAGAGGAAACCGGAAGCCTGGTCAACGCGATGGTCGGGCGATTTCCCGAGCAAGCGGATCTGGAACCGGCGCGCGAAGCCGGACTCGTCCATCGTCTGGACAATGACACGAGCGGAGTCGTGCTTTTCGCCCGCGACCCCGAGGCGCTGGAAGCGCTGCGGCGACTTAGCCAGGAAGGTGGCATCTCCAAGACTTATCTGGCGCTGGTCGAAGGCCACCTCGAAGGCAAGGGCAAGATCACCCATCCCATCGCCCACAGTCCCAAGAACGCCAAGCGCATGCTGGCCGTCACTCAGGATGCCAAATCGATTCCGGCACGACCTGCTGAAACCGCATACGAAGTCCTCGAGCAAAAAGAAGGCTTTACCTTGGTGCGCCTGGAAATACACGTGGGGCAAAGACACCAGATCCGGGTGCACTTGGCCTCCCTCGGCCATCCCATCGTGGGCGACATCCTCTACGGAGCCGCGATGGTCCCGGGAAGGACGCGGCACCTGCTACACGCGGCGGAGCTACGCTTCCAACATCCCTTTCAACGCAAGTCCCTGCATATCTCGGCATCCTTGCCCGAGGACTTCCAGCTTCCGAAGGCTTAGCCTTGGATCCCTCTAATGCGAATGAGCAGCGAAGAGTCCTAGACGGCTCGCAGACCCATTTGCCTGGAAAGATGACGAATATAGGCGACCTCGATGCGTTTCACCGAGATGAGCTCGTAGACGATGCGATAGTTTCCGCAGAGAACCTGACGGTAGCCTTGATAGGCTCTGTCCATGCGCGGTCCCATTTCGGGAAATTCGGATAGGAGATCCATCTTCTCCAGAAGGTCTTCAAAGGCTTGGGGAGATATTTTTCGGATGGAATCGAGGTCTTTTTGCGCCTGGGGCCGGAGAATGATCGAGCTATTTTTTTCGACCATGGCCTCTTTTACCCTTCTTAAAATCCTCGAGGGTGACTCCCTTGCCCTTTTCCGCGTTCGCTTTGGTCAGACGCTTTTCCCAGTCGGGATAAGACATCTCGTCTTGCGTCGCGACTCGGCCTTCGTAAGTCTCGTAGTCCACCAAGATCGCCGCGGCCCTACCCCGTTGAGTGATGATGACTGGCTCGCGCGTCTTATTCACCTGCTCGACGAATTGCTTGGCTTTGGATTGGAGGTCAGAAATGGGAACAATTTTTTCCATAGGTTTAGTCCTATACTATTCTATAAATGACTAATTTAGAAACAGGTGGAAATCAAGGTCGAATTAATTCTTGGGACGACGCGTTATAGATGTTCCTCGCCAAGAGGCGGGGGATCCAGGCTATAATCCAAGGGATGCCCAACGCCAAACCCAAGCGACTCGCCCTCGTCCTCTCCGGCGGCGGCGCCCGCGGCGCCTATGAAGCCGGAGTCCTGCATTACATCCGCACCATGTTGCCCCCCGCCTCGCGCCGCAGGCCCTTCGACATCCATTGCGGCGCCTCGGTGGGCGCCATCAATACCTGCTTCATGGTGGCCACCGCGCACGACTACGAATTGCAGGCCAAGGAGCTTCGCCGGCTCTGGGAAAACGTTCGCGAGGAAAATATCTTCCGCGGCAACCTCAAGGCCCTCATCGCCTTCCTGACCAAAAGCAGCGCGGGGGTCCTTTGGAAATTCATCAAAGGCAGCGGCCGCGGTTCCCCGCATTTTCCGGGTTTCCTCGACACCGAACCCTTCCTTCCCTTCATCACCAACCTCTTTCCCTGGAAGATGATCACCAAGAACATCAAGGCGGGCAAGGTCCAGGCCCTGTCCATCGTCGCCACCAATGTCTCGACGGGACGCATGGAGCTCTTTCTGCAGAAGAACGACGCCTGCGACTACAACGGCGACCATGTCGTCAATTACGTGAAGATCCGGCCCGAGCACGCCCGCGCCTCGGCGGCCATTCCGGTGATTTTTCCAACGGTGCTGATCAACGGCGTTCCCTACACCGACGGCGGACTGAGACTGAACACGCCGTTATCTCCAGCCATTCACCTGGGCGCCGACAAGATTCTCGTGGTGGGACTCAACCACCGCGCCGAGGGCGGCGAGCAAATCCCCGCCAGCGGTGAAGTGGGGAAACAAGCCGCCCTGGGCCAAGTCTTGGGAAGGGTGATGAACTCGGTCTTCTTGGACAAGATCCAATACGACATGGAACAGCTGAATCGCATCAACAAGATCGTCGAGTGGTCCGAGAACATCTACGGAAAGAATTTCCTGGCCGACTTGAACAAGATGCTGGCGCGGAAGAATATCAGGGGCGACGTGGCGGACCGAGGACTCCGTAAAATCCAGGCGCTCAGAATCCGGCCTTCCAAGGATATCGGCGAACTGTTCCGGGTCTGCTTCCGGAATAAAGACCGGAAAAATGTTTCGACCTTCGAGAAGTTCTTGATCCGTTTCCTCGACGTGGATCCGGAGAGCGGGGTGGATTTCCTCTCTTATATCAGCTTCACCCCGGACTACCTGGCCCACCTGCTCGATTTGGGCTTCGAAGACGCCCGGCGCCAGCATAATCAGTTGAAGGAATTCATGGAAGAATAGTATATAAGAGGGCAACTTAGAGGACAGGAGATCCCATGAAAAAAATCGAAGCCGTCATTAAGCCCTTCAAAATCGACGCCGTGAAAGAAGCCCTGCAAGCCGCGGGGGTCATGGGTCTCACCGTGACCGAGGTCAAGGGCTTCGGCCGCCAAAAGGGCCACACCGAACTCTACCGCGGCGCCGAGTACGTGGTCGACTTCCTGCCCAAGATCAAGCTCGAGGTCATCGTCAACGACGCCGACGTGCCCAAGGTCATCGAGGCCATCGAAAAGTCGGCCAAGACGGGCCAAATCGGCGACGGCAAGATCTTCGTCTCCGGAATGGAACAAGTGGTCCGTATCCGCACGGGCGAAACCGGCAGCAACGCTATATAATAATGTCGTGAATCTCCCGGCTTCAATGGGGCTCGGGGGCCCAACGCAATTCGATCTCCTCACGGCCCGCCATGGCGCCGCGCAAGGCGCCCATCAGCTCGGCATCCGCGCCCTCCTCTTCCAGGAAATCCAGGGTGTCCATATTGAGGTAATAATCCTGGTCGTTCTCGGACTCTTCCTCGAGATGATCCGCTAGGAAGCGAAATTGATCTTCGGTGATTTCGGCCACCAAGCGGTCGCGTTCCTTCTCAAAAAGCTTCACCATGGGAGACCTCCTTCGTTTCCCCGATTCTAACCTCCCACGCGGAGGGAATTGAAGAGGGAAAATCAAAAAAACAAAGAAACCTTGGCTACATTGATCAAGAGATCGCCGATTAAAATTTAGATTCTTGGTTCGGAGCCTGGTCTGACTTCCTATCTTCCCACTCGGCGTCCTGCTTTCTCAATACTTTTTCTAAAAAGCGCCGCGCGGCCTTGCTTAATTTCTTTCGGTCCTTTTTGTCGGAACTTTTGCGGCGGATGAAGAGTCCAAGCTTGTCCAACCAGGCGGACTCTTCGTCGGATTTCTCGGCGCGCTTTTTGGAGAGATAGTCGGCCGATAGCAGGGAAGCGAATTTGAGCGCCGAGACTTCCATGCGCTGCATGAGACCGGGCAGGTTTCTCGAAGCGGTGAGCGACGGAAAAGACAAAGGCAGGAAGGCGCCGTTGTTAAGCTTGGTCTGCGCCAGGCCCGAGGCAGCCATGAGGTTCTGGAGGGCTTGGCGTTGCGCGGGATTCAGCTGGTTGAGGAGGGCCGGATTCAAGGAAATTTGTAGCAGACCCTGCTGCAGGACAGCCGTCCCCGGCGCTGGGTTCCCTTGCAAGGCGGTGATCAAGCCCTGCAGGGCAACGGGAATTTGCTCCTTTGGAATCGCCGAGGGATTTCCCGAGAAAATTTGCCCCAAGAAAGCTTCGGTCGCGGCGCCCAAAGCGCCCTGCAAAACCCTAGCCCCGAAAATTTCCGGAGAAAAACCCGCGCCCAGCGACTTGGCGGCGCCCCCAGTAAAAAGCGAGGCCTCTCCCCGAGTCGGAACCTGTCCTTCCCGCGAGCCCGTCGGAGGCGCGGAAAAAGAACGAGCCGCAGATCCCGCCTCGCGTGGCGCCACGGAGGAACGGGCCTCGGCGTTTCGCATGGTGCCGTTCGTCCCTTCTGCCGTCCGGCGCGAAGCCGCCG
>JAIOPF010000308.1 GCA_021414045.1 Deltaproteobacteria bacterium
TTTGAGGATCAATTCGCCGCCATAAAAAAGACTAAGTTCGAAAAGGGATAGGTCGAATTCTCCCGCGCCAGCTAGGTAAAGCGCTAGTTTTTGGAGTGCCGCAATTTGATTGGCACATTGATCCTCAATTCCCGATTTCATGATGGTAAATGGGATTTGGTCCGCGATTATGTATTGGTCGTCGTACTCCGGAGCGAGCCGACGGGTCGTCGAACGCAATAGTGGCGTGGCGGTGCTGTAAAGCCATTGTTGGAAATATACCGCGGTCAAAGTCCTGAAGTCCTTTGAGGATCTAAGCTCCTTTGGCGACAAGCAACCCGCCTGTGTCATTCCACTGAAAAGGCGGTTGGCTTCGACGTTTAATCGCCGGAGGTTCTGGATAAAAATCCCGTAGCTATTCGCGTAAAGGGGGCTGGAAAGAGCTTTATTAAACGCCTCGGGATCACCTCGCAATAGAGTCTCTATTTCGGGCGCGGAAAGATCTTTAAACCTCGAAATAATGGGCTTGAGTAACTCCTTGAGGGCTACTGCCGAACCGTGGGAATTTTCATTGGTCTGAAGCAACCCTTGGAGGCTGGTAATTTTTCCACAAACGAGGGGAGCCGCCGTTTTTGCGGCCTGGGCATTTGCCAATGAAGACGTCGCCGCGGGAAGGGTTGTCGCAGGCTTTGCTGCAGTCAAGCCTGCGATCGGAGTAGTAGCAGCTTGTATCCCATGAGGTGAAACGGTAAAAAAGCAATACAAAGCCAACAATAGAAAAGATATTGAGCGTAAATGCATGACCCCTTACCCCCTTCGGAGAAGATGGCCAAATCGAATTTGGAATTTGGCCCAATGAATCTATCCGTGGGATTAAGATCCAGCAATTTACGAGCCAAAAGGCGCGAAATTTCGACCGATTTTGGACCTCATAACTATCGGCGATTGTAGGGGTTTTTCGAGGATGATCTTGCCGCGACGGAAAATTGTTTTTTCGGTGGGAAAATTCGTCAAGAAGATGACAAGAAAATCACTGAATTATCAAACTGAGAAGGTGCAAGAGCTGCGAACATTTCTAGAATACGAATGTTCTTTTTAAGGAATTAACGTCCCTCCTGCTTTTCCTCCTTATTCCCTCCGCCAAAAAAAGATTTGATGCTGCTGCCAGCCTTCTTGAATCCCTTTCCCATCGTTTGAAAGGCATTGCCTTTAGAATCTTTCGCTTCGGGAGGGGGAGCTGTATCGGGTGAATCCGCGGCCAAGCGTATTGTGGGAGCGCGCCTTTTCGCGATTGGGTGAGCTTTGATTGTGGTGGGGATTTTGACCAAACTTCTTTCGAGCTTGAGGGGTTTGGGTTCGACCAGTGTGAAGGTTTCATCCAGGGGAACAAAACCATCAACTTCGAGTCGCAGGCGAGTGGCCTTGTTGATTTCTAGTTCCTCAAAAATAGCGGGAGTTACCTTTCCGGTATCCTGATTATCCAAATAGATTCTTGCGCCACTTGGAGAGCTCGAAAGAACAAGCATGCCTTTTGGAGAAGGAACCAGGAGAGGTTTCAGGTTTAAGGGGGTTTCGTCGGCTAAAGAAATTTTTTGAACCCACTCTTCGAAGCCTTCCTTTTTAAGGGAGAGGGTGAGCGTTTTTCCCACGGGGATATTTTCCAGAAGCGTCGGAGTTTTATCTTGAGATTGGATGCCGTCGATGAAGACCCTTGCTTCATCGGGGACCGATTGGATCAAGATTTTTCCCCTAAGGTTTTGCTGGGCGTAGAAAGATGAAGAGGCAGGAAGCGATGTCGCATTTTCTTTCGATTTAAATTCGTGGAAAAAAGCGAGATATCCCACGGAGAGCGCGGCGAGTAACACGATTAGCGCGGCGATCTTGAAATTAGGTTTTCTTCGAGACCCGATCGGAAGCACGGCAATGTCGGTGGAGGCCAACTCGACGCGATCCCCCGTGGGTTTCCTCTTTTGTTTATTTCTGATTTGCTTTACCGAGGTTAGATGTTCCCCCCGCTGATTTTCCTCTTTGACCCGTTCTTTGCGATCCTCGATCTCTTGGGAATATAACTCCTGCAGAAAATCCCTTAGTTGCCGCGGCGTGAAGGAGGGGAACGAGGTGTTGAGATAACGGTGCAGCTCCATTTGCATGTCTCCCGCCGCTGAAAATCGCATGTCTCGATCGTGGGCCAGGGATTTAGCAAGGATTGTCTTTAGTTGTGATGGAATCGTTTGATCTAGGTCCTTTTCCTCGACATGAGTGTTTTGAATCTTCCTAAGAATTTCGAATTGAGTGTCCCCGCTAAAGAATTTTTTCTCGGTGAGCAACTCGTATAATACCATCCCCACCGAGAAAATGTCCGAGCGAGAATCAAGGTGTTCGCCCTTTGCTTGCTCGGGTGACATATAACAGACCTTGCCTTTGATAATGCCCGACTCGGTGTGGGAGGTATTCATGGCGGCCTTTGCGATGCCAAAATCAGCTATTTTGACCTCTCCTTCGTAGCTGACTAGAATGTTGGGAGGACTGACGTCGCGATGGATCACGTTCATGGGCTTGCCATCGGGTCCGCACTTCGCATGGGCATAATCCAGGCCGCGGCAAACTTCGCTAATCGCATAAACGGCGAGCTCCGTCGGTAATTTCTTATCTAGACTCTTTAGGCGGGTGAGGATGTCGTGTAAATTGGTCCCGAACACGAACTCCATGGTCATGAAGTAATCGTTACCGTTTTTCCCAAAGTCATGAATTTGGACGATATTCGAATGGCTTAGTTGAACCGAGAGCCTGGCTTCGTTGACGAGCATTTCGATGAAATGTTTGTCTTCCGAATAGTTCGGCAGGATACGTTTGATGGCGAGCTGTTTTTCAAAGCCGTCGATGCTCAGCATTTTGGCGCGATAGACCTCGGCCATTCCGCCCGAGCCAAGTTTATTCAACAACAGGTATCGCCCGAAAACCTTTGGATGAAAATTAGCCATAAAGGAAGCAGCTCTGATTGTACAATTTAAAGGCGTTCAGTTCCATCAAGCAGTTAATTATGCCTTTTCTCTTGGAACAAAACGACCTTCATTAAATAATCGTCAAAAAATATTACATTTTAACTTCATGAAATTATTAATTAATAAAATGAATAAATAAAAATGGGCAACAAAATGCCAGATATTTTGACAAAATAGCTGGGGAGTTTTTGCCGATGACGCCGAATAGAGAAATTTGGAAGGAACGGTACCGTCTGCTCTACCTTCTGGGACGAGGGGGGCAAGGAGAGACCTATTTAGCGGAAGATCTTCAGGCCGATCATGCATTGCTTGCCTTGAAAATTCTTGATGGAAATAGCGGTGGGCCGCGAAGCGAGGGAGAATTCCTTCGTGAGTGCCGGATGCTTCAACGGCTTCGGCATATTAACATCGCTCGGGTGTGCGATTTTGGTAGGGACGGCGATCACCTGTTTTATGCCACCGAGTATGTGGAGGGTGGAAATTTTGTCAGCGAAAGTGTGTCCAAGGATTGGAATGCCGTCTTTCGGTTCATCGTCCAGGCTTGTTGGGCCCTTGGTTATCTGCACCAACAGGGAATCGTCCATCGAGACATTAAGCCACAAAATCTGCTGGTGGGCCGGTTGCACGATGGAAATCCAAATAACTTCTTTGATCGTGGAATGGTGCGCGTCATTGATTTTGGGCTTGCCTCCTGGCTCGACAAATTGTCCTTTGACGAGAATCCCGTGGGTACTCCGTCCTATATGGCGCCGGAAATCTGGCATGGTGAAAAATACGACCATCGCGCGGATATTTATTCCTTGGGCCTCGTTCTATTTGAATTGGCATGGGGAAAGCTGCCGAGTGGCAACGGGACGATTTCGGATTTCCTAGAAAAAAGGATGGGAGTTCGGGATCTTTCCTCCCTAAGTCGATGGGGCGTCCCTCCTGGGGTGATCGAAATTATTCGGAGGACAATCGATCCAGATCCAGGGAAACGTCTCTCGGATGCCCGAGAGGCGATTCAAATTCTAAATCGTTTGGAGGGAGAGAAATTCCATTTAGATGCGACGGATGGCCCGCCAAGCGTCACCGCGCCACCGTTACGAAGGCTGGCGAAAAGAAGGGCTCTAAAGGAAAACGTTCTCAACGACGGCCTTTGCGAAAGTATCCTTGTCGAGCTGAAGGCCCTGTCCAGGGCCGGAAGGAAAGCCGAGGCCCTAGAACTCTGTAGGAGGATTTCGCTCCAGGTAAGGCGTTGGGACCGCGCGCAGCCCGTCGACGAATTCTTCGCCGTTTTTTTGCACTTGCTCGCGGAGGCCGGGGAGATCTCCGAAGCTAAATCGTCGCTCAGAGAATTTGGCCTTCATCCAGCATTTAATAATCAAAAAACCTTCGAATATTTTTTGGCTTCCATCCATCTTTCCTTGCGAGTCGGCGACATTAACTCGGCGAGCCGAAGTCTGGAAAGCATTCCACCTAACTTGCGGCATGCGGCGGAACGATCGCAGGAGGCGCGTTTGGAAAATTATACCGGCTGGATCCAAAAAGCCGAAGGCAAGTGGGCGGAAGCCTCCGGTAGTTTTGAGAGGGCGGCCGATTTGGCCGCGTTAGCCGGCAGGGAAGACCTGAAAGCCTCGTTTCTAGCTAATTCTGGCTCGAATTATTTCGAACAGGGACGTTGGAAATATGCCTATCAAAAATTCCAGGACGCCCTCGCGATCGCTGAGACCTTGGAAAATCGTAGCCTACTGGCCACAATTCTAAATAATCTCGGAAACCTATATTTGTATTTTGGTAGGTGGGGAGAGGCCGATACAGCGCTTCGGGAATCATTGAGCCTCGCCGAGGAATGCCAAAATAAGTCTTTGATCGCCTATAATCATTATTTGTTGACCGTGGCCGAGGAAGGCGCGGGGAACTTTGAAAGCGCCAAATCGGGTCTTGAGAGGGCTATCCTTGCTTCCAAGGAACTGGGGGACCCCGAGTCCTTGCTTCAGGCCATTCTCGCGCTGGGATACCACGAGATGGGCGCGGGGAACCTAAAAAAGTCGCGAGGTCTTCTCAATGACTTGCGGCGGAGGTCAAAAAATGCCGGTAATGCAGGTTATATATTTCAGGCTGATTGGTTGGAATTAAAGCTTGGCCTTGTCAGTGGGGCGGCAACCCGCGGCCTAAAAAAACTTATGGCGATTGTCGTCGCGGCTGCCGAGAAAATGGGGAACCCGATGGTGCTTTGGCAGGTGTATTTCGATGAGGGAAATCTTGAAAAGCAACTTGGGAACCTCAAAGGCTCGAGAACAAAATATGAAAAGGCCCACAGTATCCTTCAAAACATCAGCTTGGAGGTCCCTGAAGTCTACAGGAATAGTTTTTTTAGGGACCGTAAAAAGGCGGGGCTCCTCAAAGCTATTCAAGAACTGAAATCAGGATCTCCTTCACCGGTCGAATCGGCGGGACCTTTCCTTGCGGCGTCCTTTCGTTTCACTGATTGGGTGGATCTGAACCGGCGGATTTTGCAACAACATCGGGTGGACGAGGTTTTGCAAGAGATATTGGAAGCGGCTTTGCGCTTGTCCGGGGCTGAACGAGGTTTTGTCATCCTTGTCGAGGAGGGTAGCCCGAAGATCCGTGCCGCCCGAAATATCGGCATAGAGGCCCTCTCGCAAAAGGATATGAGGTTCAGCGCCACTGTCGTCGCTGAGGTGATGCGCAGTGGAAAATCCCAAATCATTCTGGACGCTGAAAGCGACGAAAGGTTTTCCCCAGCCGATTCCGTAAAGGCAATGAAGCTTCGGTCCTTGCTTTGCGTTCCGCTTTGCGCCGCTGGTAAATCGGAAGGTCTAGTATACTTGGATAACAGACTGCGACACGGGGTATTCCAGGAAGACCACCGTACTCTCATCGAAGCCCTGGCTGATCAGGCTTCTTTGGCTTTGGAACACGCCCGATTGAATGAGGAAAATCTTCGCGCCATTGAAGACCTCCGCAAGTCAAAGAAAGTCATCGAAAAGCTCAACGTAAGACTAGAAGAAAAGCTGGAGGTCACCAGCGAAAGCCTTATGGCCGCGCAAGAGAGCCTTCGACGGCAAAATCAGGAAACCTCCTTGCGCTATCAGTATGGCAATATTGTGGGACAAAGCCCCAAAATTCGCGATCTTCTCAGGGTTATCGATCGGGTCGTCGAAAGTAATATCAACGTCTTTATTTTTGGGGAGTCTGGCACCGGCAAGGAGCTTATCGCTCAGGCCATCCATTACAACGGGCCTAGGAAGGAAAACCCCTTCATTTCAGAAAACTGCGCCGCCATTCCTGAGAATCTGATGGAGAGCGAGTTGTTCGGCCACGTGCGAGGCGCGTTTACAGGAGCCGAGCGGAACAAGGTTGGGCTTTTTCAAATGGCGGATGGCGGGACACTTTTCTTGGACGAAGTAGGGGAAATGTCTCCGGCATTGCAGGCGAAATTACTAAGGGCCCTTCAGGAACAAATGATTCGCCCCGTGGGGAGCAACCGATATTCGAAGGTGAATGTCCGCGTGATCTCCGCGTCGAATAAAAATCTTCGCGAATTGGTGGCTAAGAAAAAATTTAGGCAAGACCTATATTATCGAATAAACGTGATGCAAATCAATTTGCCTCCACTGAGAGATAGAAGGGAAGACATCCCCTTGCTTGTCGAAAGATTTATTGAAATGGAATGTCCTGAAAAATCAAGGCCTCGGGTTGGCAAGGAGGCATTGAAAACGATGATGGATTATGGCTGGCCCGGAAATATCCGCGA
>JAIOPF010000309.1 GCA_021414045.1 Deltaproteobacteria bacterium
GCGCTACCAGGCCGTGAAAATCACCTTCCCCAACAAATGGGTGATGATCGCCGAAACCGGCTGTCCCAGCGACGGCCCGCAACGCGGGGCCGCCAAGGCGAACCAAGCCAATCAGGCCTCTTTCGTCCGGAACTTCATGGACCGCGCCAAGGACCTGAAGATCGATTACAACGTGATCGAAGCCTTCGACCAACCCTGGAAGAGCTCCATCGAAGGCCGCGCCGGAGAACATTGGGGCATCATGGACGCGGACCGACACGACAAGTTTCCGATCCAGGGCCCCGTCTTGGAAGACCCCAACTGGAAATGGTGGGCCCTCTGCTCGACCATGCTGGGATTCTTCGCCGCCGCGCTCTTCCTCCTGCGCCGGCCCGACCTTAAAATCCGCGGCCAGCTGTTCACGGTACTGATATTTCAGGTGGCCATCGCTCTCGCGACCCAATTGGCTCGGCAAGCCTCGGACGAATACATGTCCCCGGGCGACATCGTCTTTTGGTCGGTGATGATCAGCGCGCAAGTCATGCTGGCGATCATCTTGCTCACCGACGCCGCCGAGATCGCCGACGTCGTCGGCGCGAAAGAGTTGCGGCGGCGCTACCTCCCGGTGCGGCCGGCCGAAATTCCCGAGAAGAACCTCCCCATGGTCTCCATCCATCTCGCCTGCTGCAAGGAACCGCCCGAGATGGTGATCGCTACCATCGAGAGCCTCGCCCGTCTTGGTTATCCCAACTTCGAGGTCATCATCGTCGACAACAACACCCCGGATCCGGAGATGTGGCAACCTATCGAGAAGCGCTGCGCCGAGCTGGGCCCCAAATTCCGATTCTTCACTTTGGGCAAATGGCCGGGCTTCAAGGCCGGAGCGCTCAACTTCGCCCTCAAGCAAACCAACCCCGAGGCAAGGATCGTCGGCGTCGTCGACGCGGATTATATCGTCGAATCGAACTGGCTTTCCGCCACCATCCCCTACTTCCAAGATCCCGAGGTCGCCCTGGTTCAAGCGCCGCAGGAACACCGCCAATGGGAGGACAGCGTCTTCCAGCGCATGGAAAACGACGAGTACAGCGGGTTCTTTCGCATCGGCATGGTCCAACGCAACGAGCACAACGCCATCATCCAGCACGGAACGATGACCCTGATCGACAAAGCTCAACTGTTGAAGCTGAAGGGTTGGGCAGAATGGTGCATCTGCGAGGACGCCGAGCTGGGGCTACGCATCCTGAACGAGCGGAAGAAATCGATCTACCTCGACCACGCCTTCGGGCACGGTCTCGTCCCGACGACTTATGAGGCCTATGCAAAACAACGCTTCCGTTGGGCTTATGGAGCGATGCGCATCCTGAAACACCACTGGCTATTGCTTTTGGGATTCCGGGGAAACTTGACCTGGGCCCAGCGCTACCAATTCGTGAAGGGTTGGCTTCCTTGGATTGGCGACGCACTGCACATGCTCTTCACCTTCACGGCCATAGGATGGAGCGTCCTGCTGATCATCAATCCCAAGCACGTCGACTTTCCGGAACCCATCTTCATCTATCCCGCCCTACTTTTGGTGGTGCTGAGAATTTTCGGAACCCTGTGGACCTATACCACCCGGGTGAAAATAGGAAAAAAACGCACCTTGATGGCGATGATCGCCGGCGGCTCCCTGACCCACAAGATCGCAAAAGCGGTGCTGCAAGGCCTCTCCACGCGCTCGAAACCTTTCTACCGGACGCCGAAGGCCGAATCCTCGGCACCGCTATTGAAAGCGATCTCCAACGTCTACGACGAACTCCTGCTCTCAATTACCTTATTACTGCTCTCCTTCGGAATTTTGGATGTCTTCGGCACGGTGAACAGCCAGGCCGTGCTGTGGGCGGTGGCCCTGGTCATCCAGGCCTTTCCCTATTTCGCGGCCCTGATCGCGGCTTTGGTGAGCAGTTACAGCGGAGGCAAAAAAAGCATGCCCAAACCTCCCGCGGGCCAGGACGCCCCCATTGGACAGGCGCTGCCGTCCTAAGACGGTCGCTTTAAGGGACCCAGCACCAAACTAGAACAAAATTCATAGTCAATTCATGGTTTATAGTTTACAGTAAACTATAAACCATGAAATCCGAACTTAGAAATCAAATACTTGAATATATTAAGGAAAACAAAAGTGTTCGGCCGGAAGAATTGAGGTCGGTCTTTCGTGTCTCTTCCGTCGCTATCCATAAACACCTCAAGGCACTCCTCGACACTCACCAGATCCTCAAATACGGAAAAGCCCCGCTGGTTTTTTATTCTCTACCTGCCGCAACGGCTCCCCGTCTGGCGGCGAAGCCTTCTGATTCCATCGATCCGGAAATCCAGGCATTTGTCGAGGCGAGATATGTCTACGTGTCTCCGACCGGCGACCTGATTTACGGCGTGAAGGGATTCGAAACTTGGGCCCTCGGACTTCACCTGGAAAAACAAATTCTCCCGCTCCTCGCCGAGTACAAAAAAATTCGTGAGGAAGCGGATCGCTTCTTTCAACCTCGACCCCACCTGATCGAAGCAACGGAAAAACTTCAAAACACCTTCGAAAAGCTGCACGTGGATGGGGTTTTCTATCAGGACTTTTACAGCCTTCCCAAATTCGGCAAGACCAAATTGGGCGCCTTCGTGCTTTATGCGAAACAATCCCAACATTCCGGGCTCATCCGAAATATCGCCACCGAATGTGTCCCGGCATTGCGCGATTTCATCAAAACAAAATCCATCGATACCGTCGCTTTCATCCCGCATTCGGTGCCTCGCAAGCTGCAATTCGTGAAAGAATTCGAAAAACATCTCAATTTAAGCCAGCAAAAAATCGAGATCGTGAAGGCCTATACCGGGGAAATTCAAGTTCCGCAAAAATCCCTATCCAAATTGGAGGAAAGAATCGTCAATGCGCGAAACACCTTTTTCCTGAAAAAAAATTCGGTACTAGCGAAGAATATTCTACTGATCGACGATGCCGTGGGTTCAGGCGCCACCATGAATGAAATCGCCGGAAAAATCCGCGACGCCCACCGGCCAAATGCTATTTTTGGGTTCGCCATTGTGGGCAGCTACAAGGGAT
>JAIOPF010000310.1 GCA_021414045.1 Deltaproteobacteria bacterium
TAGGCCCCGAGGCGAACCGCGTCGACCAGGACTTCGGCAATAACCGCGGCTTCGACGTCAAGGCGGTCTGGGCCCTGGACGAACTGATCTTCAACCGGGACGAACTGGACATCAGCCGCGAATCCCGCGACCTACTCTTGGTCCGTTCCCGGCTTGAAGAGGACCTGCACCAGGCCTACTACGAGCTCAAGACCCAGCTCCTCCGTTTCGAAATGGAGCCGGAAAGCGCCCGAGATCCCTTCGAGGTCCTAAAGGCCCAGCAACAAATGGATAAGCTCAACACCCTCAGCGGCGGCGAATTCTACCGCCTCTCGAAAATTTCCCTGCCCCCAACCCAAGAATCTCAAACCGAATCCCGACCGGAGAAACACGATGAGAAATTTCCCGCTTCGAAAAAATAGCGCCCTGTTAATCGCCCTATTCGCCGGCCTTTCCTGGATGAGCGGGGGCTGCATGCACCCGGCGGCCCCGGAGTTCCAATCCCTGCTCTCCGAACAGCCTCAAGTCCTCGAAGTCACTCCCGTCGACCTCTCAAGACTGCAAGATCCCGTGGAAATCGGGGTGGAATTCTCCGAACGGGTCGACGTCGCCGACTTGAGCGATAAGAACGTCGTATTGGTGAATCATCTCAAAGATACGAAGCTCCTCGAAGATGCCGGGGATTTCGCGAAAACCCTCGAGGCCGGCGAAATCTCCCGAGTCCCGATGCAATACCTTTTGGACGACGACGAGAGGCACCTCACCCTGTTGCCCGACGCGCCCCTCGAAGCGGGGATCTATTATTTGGTGATACTGCCGAAGCTCCGCTCGGTTCGCGGCATTCCTTTCAATCAGAAACCGGGCGAGCGCCCGACGGCCTTCGTCGCGCGCTTCGGCTACGGCGACGTCCCCCAAGCCGGCCTCGAGGAGGGCGGAGAAACGGCGCAGGGAGGCGGCGGGCCGGTTTTCGGACCAAAACCGGAAACTTTGGTCTTGAACGAAGTCCTCTACGACGGGAAGGTCAGCGACACCGACGGGGAATCCTTCGTTGAACTCGTCGGTACGGCGGGAGCCGATATCAGCCTCTATCAAATTCTCTTCATTAATGGAGAGGATGGCGCCGAGACCGAAAGGATCACCCTTCCCCCCAATTCTCTCTTGCCCGAAGACGGGCTCTTTCTCATCGCGGACCTGAAAACCAGCTCCAAGACGGAATCCATGGTGCCCACCGCCGATTGTCTCGACCAATTCGACCCGCAAAACGGACGCGATGGGGTTCACTTCCTCGACCGCGACGGCAAGCTCGTCGATAGCGTCGTCTATGGAACGGGGGCTCCCGCCAAAGCGGAAAACGGCTTGGCTCTGGGAGAAGGCAATCCCGCCAAGGACGTCGCGGGAGGCCACAGCCTCAGCCGTCTTCAGGAAAAAGACAGCCAAGACAATGCGACCGATTTCGTGGACTTGGCTACTCCGAGCCCTGGGATTCTTTAATATCGATCATTTTTGACAAAAAACTCCGCATGATTTCGAGGGCTCTCGTTCGGTGGGAAATGCGATTTTTTTCAGCAGGATCCATTTGCGCGAGACTAAGGGATTTTCCCTCCGGAATAAATATTGGATCGTATCCAAATCCGCGATCACCCTTCCTATCGAAAGCGATACGACCCCACAACTCACCTCGCGAAACGAATTCACGGCCATCCGGATGACTCAGAACCAGGACGCAGCGAAAGACGGCGCGACGACTGGCGTTATCGATGCCCGACAGTTCCCTTAATAAGCGGGCATTGTTTTCAGTGTCCGTGGCGTCAGCGCCCGCGTAACGCGCCGAACGCACGCCCGGCTTCCAACCCAGGGCTTCGACCTCGAGCCCACTGTCGTCCGCCAGGCTCCAAAGGCCGCAATGAGCGGCGGTGAGCCGGGATTTCTCTTGCGCGTTTTCAAGGTAGGTCGAGGCCGATTCCGCGGCTTGGGGGCATTCGGGGAAATTCTTCAGGGTCAGCCACTCGAGATCCGCACCGGAAAGGATCTCGCGG
>JAIOPF010000016.1 GCA_021414045.1 Deltaproteobacteria bacterium
GAAGCCGAGGGTTTTCGCCCCGACCTGACTCCGCAAGATTTCCAGAGGGCGCAGTCGACCCTTCTTGCCTTGGAAGGCGACTTTTGGCTCTATCTGGCTCGGGAGCGCGAATCGGTCATGCCCGAGAAGCGCTGGGAAACCTTTCAAAAATGGCAGAACGAGCTCCATCCCAATGATCCCGCCGGATTCGCCCGTTTGCAGAAGGTCGCGCGCGGGGTAGGACTCCTGGATATCTTTTCCTTCAAGACGGATGGGATTCGCATCAAGAGTCGGGTGCGAGCCAATCAAGAGTCGGCCGATTATTTTCACGACCTGTCCCTGGTCCGGGATTTCTTGATTTCGCGCGGGTTCCATCGCGTCGAAGAGAACAATCCCAGGGGAATTTTTCTTTCCAACCTGCTGTTGAAGGGAGATGGAAATTGCGTGAGTCTTTCCTTGCTCTTCGCGCATTTCGCCGCGATGACTGGCAGGCCCCTTCAGGCGGGGTTGCTCCCGCGTCATTTTTACCTGATGGGCAAGGAAGGCGCCGCCATCGACAGCGTCTTCAACTATGGAATCACCCATTCCAACGCCTATAAAAATCGCGCCATTATTCCCGAACAAAAGGCCTTGCCCGCCCATGCGGTCTTGGGCGTCCATCTCCTGAACCTCGGCAAGTCGGCGATGGAAGGCGGTAATGACGCTCGCGCTATCAATGCCTTCGAACATGCCCAAGCCCTCTTGCCCCGCAGCCCTCGGGCTTATTTGCAATTGGGGCAAATGGCCCAAAGCCGCAACGATTTCGCCGCCGCCCTGGCTTATTACCAGCAAGTCTACGCGCTGCACCCGACGGATGCGAAAGGCCTGAACAATCTTCGCGTTCGGGCTTGGGAGCGTTTTCAGGCCGGCCAATACCGGGAAGCGGAAGCCGCCTTCCGTCGGATGAACGATATCAATCCCCAGGATTTGAACGCGCTTCATGGTCTGCAAACGACCTATCAAGCCATGGGCTTGTTCGCGGAAGCGGAAGGCGTCGGAAGTCTCATCGAATTGATGAAGATGGACGACGGCGAGCCTTGAGATCGCGGCTCGTTCATGCTTGGATCCCCGTATGCGGGACTACTGGATTCTCAGCCTAGAAACATCGCCGGATACCGAAGCCGCCTTGGCGACTTCGCTCTATCGCCATCCCTGCCTGGGTTTGGAAAGCGAAAGGGAAGGGAAAAGAGTTCGGATCCGCGCTTATTTTTCCGGCGAATTCCCCGTCACCGCCCTGAGAGGCGAACTTCAACAACAATTTTCCGAGGTTCAATGGCTAGCAGCCACTCGGATAGGTTTGCCCGATGGCTCCGACCGGTCTGGCGAGATTCGAGAAGTCTCGCTGGCGGGCAAGGAGTTTCGACTGGATTGCGGACCCGCTTTCGGAACGGGCGCTCATACGACCACGCAACTAGCGGCCGAATTGATGGCGAAAACTTGCTTGAAGGAACGTGCCGTTTTGGATTTGGGAACCGGGAGCGGGATCCTTGCCATCCTGGCGAAAGCATTGGGAGCCGCCAAGGTGGAGGCCGTCGAAATTCTGCCGGAAGCGCGCGAGAACGCGCGCGGCAATTTCGAGCGCAACGGAGTGGGGGAGATTTCCCTTCATGCGCGCATGGAAGAAGTGGTCGTGCGTTTCGACATTATCGTCGCCAACCTGCTCGCGCCGATTCTCTTGCAATTGCGCGGCGCGATTTTAGAGCGCCTGGCGCCAGAGGCCACTCTGATTTTATCCGGAATATTGGAAAGCGAAAAGGCCAGCGTCCTCGAGGCTTTTTCCCCGGGACGTCTTGTCGCCGAGCTTCGTCGCGAGGGATGGATGGGCTTCTGCCTTAGTTACCCCAAGTAAAATGCGTCTCGACTCGAATGTCGGGATGCAGCGACTTGGCCACGGGGCAGGTATGGGCGGCGTTTTCGAGGGCTTGAATTTTATCGGCCTCGGGTTTGACGGGAATCCGGAAATTGACTTTCAGGGTGGCGATGCGTCGCGGGGTGTCTTGGGACATGATTTTTTCAACCTCGACTTGCATACCTCTCAGGTCGACGTCCTGGCGTCGCGCCACGATGCCCATGATCGTCGCCATGCAGGCGCCGAGGCCGGTGGCAACGAGGTCGGTGGGAGAGAAACTCTCGCCTTTTCCTTGATTGTCGACGGGGGCGTCGGTGTGCAGCTGGACGCCGGAAGGGCCATGCTGGGCCTGCATGCGAAGGTCACCAAGATATTCCAGGTCGATTTTCACCATAACGATGCCAATCTTAACGCGATTTTAGTGGAGGGTATAGCCCGGAGCCAATTCGAAGCGTCCGATATCGGCGTCGAACTTCTCGCCGTTCTGCAAGGTCATTTGGTAGGTGCCGCGCATGTAGCCCGTGGCCGTCTTGAGCGGGCAGGCGCTGCTGTATTCGAAGGATTCTCCGGGATCCAGCACCGGCTGTTCGCCGACCACGCCAGGTCCCTTGACTTCTTCGATATGCCCGTCGGCGTCGGTGATGACCCAATGACGGCTGATCAATTGGGCCGTCAGATCGCTCTGGTTGACGATTTTCACGTGATAGACGAAAAAATAATAGCCGTTCGCGGGATCGCTGCGCTCGGGATCGTACTCGCTTTCGACGTCGATTTTGATGCCGCGCGTGACGGCGGAAGAGGTCGGGTTGACGGTGTGTTTCATAAACTCCTCGTAACTGCCCGGATCCCTACGATAATTCGCGATAATTTTGAAGGCTTTTCTCGGGGGTCTCTTCAGCGGGGGGCTATGACGGCCAAAGTGCAGCGGCTGACGCAGACCAGCCGGTCGGCTTCGTCCCGGATCTTCACTTCCCAGACCTGGGAGGTCCTGCCTTGATGCAAGGGAACGGCGTGGCCGGTGACCGTTCCGGAATAGACGGTTCTTAGGTGATTGGCGTTGATTTCCATGCCCACGACGACCTTGCCTTGGTCGGCCACCGCATACCAGGCTCCGACGCTGGCCAGGGTTTCCGCGAGGACCAGGGAAGCGCCGCCGTGGAGGACGCCCATGGGTTGGCGCGTGCGTTCTTCGACGGGCATGGTGGCCTTCACGCTTTCAGGCGTGAATTCGGTGATGCGGATGCCGAGGTGGTCGGCGAGCTTACCGCGGTTGAGTTCGTTGGCTTGTTCCAGGGTCACGTTTTTCATGGTTCCTCGAGAGCGCCGCCTGCACTTTCTTGAAAAGCCAGATCGGCCCGATGATCAGATATGTTGGGTTGGAGAAAAAAGCGGGCGTTGTGCCCTCGACCGCATGTCCGGCGAATTGACAGGCCCAGCCCACGAAGAAGAGCAAGATTCCGATCTTCCAATTGAAGAAGACCCAAACCAGGCTGAGCAGGATCATCGGGATGCCCACCGCGTGAAAGGCGTGATTCACGGGATGGCGATGCACTTTCTTGTAATTTTCGATCATGCTTTGGAGCGACATTGCCGACCTCGCCGCTCGGGACGCTTAGGGGTGAAGCTGGGAAAGGGCTAGAGCGGTGTATCCAGCATACATCGCCAGGACCAGAATTCCAATCAGGCAATCCAGGCTGGGTCCCCAGAGGCGCGTGAAGCGATTGGGAGCTCCGCTCGGTGGCGGGCGCAATCGCAACGTGGCTAGCATCAGGGCTCGGCCCAGGAGAAAGGCGATCAGCACGTAGCCGAGGCAGAGCAGGGCATTGGGATAAAGGGCCGAGGCTGGAATTTTCGCGCCGCGAATTTTTTCGAGATAGGGATGGGAAAGCAGGCGGAAAAGGATGCCCCCTCCGATCAAGACTTCCAGCCCTGGAGACCCCGCGAGCAGTTGCCGCAAACCCGGGATGAAGGAAAGGACGCTGATTGCAAGCGCCGCCGCGATCCCCGCTCTGGCAGCGAGCATGGCGTAGGGCTCGACCGAGCTCCAGGAAATCGTCGATTGCAAGCCGAGCAGCAAAGGCAGGAGGAGAAGAATGAAAAATCCCAGGAGCAGGGCTTGCAACAAGACACCGACGATTTGAACGAGACAGCCGGACGAGGCCGCGTCCCGCATTTCTTCTTGGCCCGTGGACCAGCGGAGCGTCTGGAAGATCAAGGCCTGCAGCCCGAAAAAAATCAGTGCCGCCGCG
>JAIOPF010000314.1 GCA_021414045.1 Deltaproteobacteria bacterium
AGGCCCTCCAAGACAACCAGGCTAGGCTGAAACAATACGAATGGATCGAAAACATGGTCGTCAGCAAAAACGGCGACGAGAAATCCCAAAAACAATATCGCTGCTACTACGGTGCGGATGGAGCTCTGCAAAAGGTGCTCATCGACTCGTCCCAGGATGAAGGACGGGAGCGCCGAGGCCTTCGCGGGCGAATCATCGCCCATAAGAAGGAGGAAATGACCGAATACATGCAACGAGCCGCCGACCTGATCAAACGTTACATTCCTCCCCAATCCGCTAAAATTCAGGCGGCATGGGATGCGGGAAATGTAGCTGTCAAGCCCGGTGGTTCGGCTAAAACCGTCGAACTGGAAATCCAGAGCTATCTCTTGCCCGGAGACTCGCTCGATTTGAATCTCGACATGGGAAAACCGGAGGTGACGGGACTGCAAGTGTCCAGCTATCTCGATAATCCCAAAGACGCGGTGACGCTCGCGGTAACCTTCGGCAAGCTTCAGGACGGCACCAACTACCCCAAACAAACCCTGCTCACGACCAAGAAAAAAGATCTCACCATTCAGGTCCAGAACTCCGGATATCGAAAAATGGGATCCTAGCGAAGGTTTTTTCCTCGACGGTCGTAACATCCTCAACACGACACCCTTTCCCATAGGAGGATGTGATGAAAACCAAGATAGTCGCTTTTCACTTTCTTGCCATGACCGCGCTGCCGGCGATGGCCCTCGCCTGTCCCGGCGGCAACAACCAAGGCCCGCCCCCGGAAGCAAGTTCCGCGTGCAGCGGCGCCTCGGAAAATCAGGCTTGTTCCTTCTCGTCGCCCCACGGATCGATTTCGGGCACCTGCCAAAATATCCAGGGACAAATCGCCTGCGTCCCCGCCGGTGGACCTCCACCCAATGGACAGGGCGGGGGACAAGGAGGGCCGCCTTCCACCCAAGGCGGTCAAGTCCCGCAAGGCGCCTAAACTCTTCCTCGATTTCAAATCTTTTAAAAAACCATCCTACATTCACAGGGACGTCCGGCCGAGCCGCGAACGCGGCCCGCCGGATCCCGTCCCGCGGTATCCCCAAAGTGAGGCTTTATGAACCGACATTTTTCGTGGGAAAATTTATTGCTGGGATCATTAGGGGCGGCGCTCTTGCTGTCGACCGTTCAATGCGGAACCTCGCAAGATTCCACCGCCGTCGGAACCGACGCCGGCGACAACTCGGGAATATCCTCGGATTCGCCCACCGCTGAGCAAAATGGATCTCGCCAAAACGAATCTGAAAATGACGACGCTGCTCAAGCCACAAAACCGCAACACGAGACCCGGAACATCGACGGCACGGGAAACAACCTCGCCCATCCCTTATGGGGCAGCGCGGGGGTACGCCTGGAGAGGCTGGCTCCGGCCGAATACGGGGACGGAATTTCGGAACCCGTCGAGGAAGACCGCCCCAATCCCCGCGAAATCAGCAACACCATCGTGGCTCAGGACGAGTCGGAACCTAACGAACGCGGCCTCTCGGCGTTCATGTTCGTGTGGGGACAATTCCTCGACCACGACCTCGACCTCGCCATGGTCGATTCCGAGGATCCCTTTCCCATAGCGATTCCGCTGGGGGATCCCTATTTCGACCCCTTCGAAACCGGGGAAATGACCATGCCCTTTTCACGAAGCGTTTTCGACGCCTCCAGTGGAACCGGAGCGGATAATCCGCGGCAACAACTCAACGCGCTGACGGCCTGGATAGACGCCTCCCAGGTTTATGGTTCCGACGCGGCCCGGGCAAAGTGGCTACGCAGCGGCATCGACGGCAAACTCAAAACCAGCGAAGGCGACCTCCTCCCCTTCAATGACGGGACGCAGGCGAACGCCCCCTCAAACTCCCCGGACTTTTTTGTGGCCGGCGATTTGAGGGTCAATGAACAGACGGCGCTGGCCGTGATCCAGACGATATTCCTGCGCGAGCATAACCGACTCTGCGAGGAAATGAGAAGCCGCCACCCGGATTGGAGCGACGAACAACTCTACCAACAGGCGCGTCGTTGGGTCGGGGCCTACATGCAGTCCATCACCTTCCATGAATTCCTTCCGGCCCTTTTGGGTCCCTACGCCCCGGGCCCCTATCGCGGGTACAATCCGGAAGCGAACCCCAACATTCTCAATGAATTCTCCACCGCCTTCTTCCGTGTCGGCCATACCATGCTCACCAGCGAGTTATGGATGCTCGATGAACTGGGGCAAACCCTAGCGCCGGGAAACTTGTCCCTGATGGACGCCTTTTTCAACACCGATATCCTGAAAGATCCCGGTCCCGAACCGCTGCTGCGCGGCTTGATGGCTCAACGCATGGAAGAGATCGACTCGAAGATCGTCTCGGAAGTAAGGAATTTCCTCTTTGGCCCGCCGGGCTCGGGCGGACTGGACCTCGCCTCGCTCAACCTACAGCGCGGGAGGGACCATGGCCTACCGGACTACAATACCCTGCGTCAGGCCTTGGGCTTGAAGCCCATCGACAGCTTTTCGGAGCTGAATTCCGACCCCGAAACCCAGGCGAAATTCCAAAAAGTCTACTCCTCGGTGGACCAAATCGACCCCTGGATCGGCGCCCTGTCCGAAGACCATCTCGACGGAGCCAGCGTCGGCGAAACGCTGCGTGCCGCACTATCGCTTCAATTCGGGGCCATCCGCGACGGCGATCGGTTTTGGCATGAACACGACCCGGCCTTCAGCCGCGAGGATTTGCAAAAGATCCGAAACACCAAGCTTTCCGACATCCTGCGGCGCAACACCAATATCGCCGAGATTCAGGAAGATGTCTTTCGCGTCTCACCCCCTTAACACCTCATCGAAGCATCGTGGCGTCGACGGGGACGCCACGATGCCTTTGATTTCCCAAGCTCGATTTTCGCCGCGCATCCTGGTTTTGCTTGCCTCGAATCTCTCTCGACGCCCATGATTGATCCCTCCGAAAAAACCCATAAAAAGCCTTTGGACTACCCATCAGCCTAGACTATCCTCTGTTCAGGAAAAGGGGCTCCATGAACACAAAAACATCCATTATTCTCGGGCTAATGGCATTGGCAGGCTTTTGCGGCTGCGGTTCTGGGAGCCTTCGACCTCCCTTTCAAATTACCGAAGTCCGCCAACCTTGCGATAACTACCAAGCGCTTCGCCAACCCTTCTTCGGCGAAACCCACGTTCACACCAGCTACTCCTTCGACGCCTACGTCTTCTCCAATCGCAACGATCCCAATACGGCCTATCAATTCGCCAAGGGACAGCCCGTTCCCTTGCCCGATGTTTTCGCCGTGGGCGGAACGCCTCAAACGCGCACCGCTCAGATCAACAAGCCCCTGGACTTCACCGCGGTCACCGATCACTCCGAGCTCTTCGGCGAAATGCAAATCTGCACCCGTTCGGATCCTAGTACTCCGGGCTTCAATTCCCTCGCCTGCCGGCAGATGCAGACGGAACAGCCGAACCCCGCCCCAGGCAATCCCGTCGATCCCCTGACGGTGGCGGGACTCTGGAGCCTCTTGCCTATCTTGCTGCCGGACAGCGCGGTGCCCATGCCCTTTTGCGCCGATCCCAACGTCGATTGCAAAAGCGCGGCGGTCTCGATCTGGCAAGAGGAGCAGAACGCCGCCGAGGCCGCCTATGACCGTAGCTCGGCTTGCAGTTTCACCTCCTTCGTCGCCTACGAATACACGGCCCAACCCGAGTACGACAATCTGCACCGCAACGTGATTTTCCGTAACGCCAATACCGTGGCGACGCCGATCTCCAACGTCGAAACGGGAGGTCCCTTTCCTCCCGTGTTGTGGGACATGCTTCAAAAGCAATGCCTCGACGCCGGCACGGGCTGCGACGTGCTAACGATCCCCCACAACGCCAATCTGTCGGGATCTTCGGAAGCCGATCCCGCGGGACGCATGTTCCCGGATCCCAAGGACAGCCGGGAAGCCGCCAATCGCCGCGCCTTCGAACCCTTGGTCGAGATCCTTCAACATAAGGCGGGGTCCGAATGCCGCTTCGACCGTTTGGCCAATCAAGGCGTGCAGACGGTGGACGAACTCTGCACCTTCGAGCAGTCGCCCAAGGACGTGCTGAATCCCTCCGCGCCCTCCGTTCCCATCGACGAATTTCCGACGCGCAACATGCTGCGCAACGCCTTGAAGGACGGCATGGCCCTGGCCCCCAAATTCGGCGGAATCAATCCTTTCAAGTACGGCATCGTCGGCTCCACCGACAGTCATAACGGGACTCCGGGAAACACGGCTGAGCCCAACTGGCCGGGGCATGCCGGCACCGATGACGCGCCCTATGCAAGGTTGATCAGCGGCGTTAACCGGAACCCGGGCGGTTTGGCGGTGGTTTGGGCGGAAGAGAATTCCCGCGACGCGATTTTTTCGGCCATGCGCCGCAAGGAAACCTACGGAACCAGCGGGACCCGGCCCATCGTGCGCTTCTTCGGCGGCTGGAACTACGACGTGACGCCCGAGGCCTTGTGCGGAAATCCCAATCGCGTCGCGGTCGGTTATGCCAGCGGCGTGCCCATGGGCTCGGATCTGCCCAAGCGCAAGGGCAACGCCAATCCCCGTTTCTTGGTGGCGGCCCTCAAGGATTCCGGCAGCCCCTCGCTGGCGGGAACTCCCCTACAACGCATCCAGATCATCAAAGGCTGGGTCGACAGTTCCGGACAGACCCACGAAAAAGTCATGGACGTGGCGGGCACGTCCTCCACCAGCGGGAACGAGCTGAATACCGACACCTGCGAACCCAACTATGACGCGGGTTTCAACGAGCTCTGCTCCGTCTTCGAAGACACCGAGTTCGATCCCAGCCAACCCGCTTTTTATTACGCCCGCGTTTTGGAGAATCCCACCTGCCGCTGGAGCACCTACGCTTGCAAGGCGGCCGGAGTCGATCCCTTCCTGAGCGAAGCGCAATGCACCGCGAAGGCGGCCGCCGCCAACGCGCAAGCCTTGGCCGATGGGGAGATCGAAGCCGGGGACGCCCCCTTCGACAATTGCTGCCTCAACGAAACCAACGACTCCTTTTTATCGAGGACCATCCAAGAGCGCGCCTGGACCTCGCCGATTTGGTACGAACCGAAGAGCTGAGGAATGAAATTCCTGACTCGATTGCAAAAATTTCCGGCCCTGCATTTCCTTTTGATCGGAGCCCTGCTGTTCGGGATCCATCAAGCCCACCAGTCTTATGTCCTGCGCCATTCGCCCGTCGTGAAAGAAGAGCTCGTCATCGGAAGGGCTCAAATCGAGCAGATCAAGCAGGATATCTTCACGCAAACCGCCGTGCGACCTTCGACGGCCCAGGTTCAAGCCGCGGTGGCCAAGACCATCGACGACGAAATTCTCTATCGCCAAGCCCTGGCCCTGCATCTTGACCGCAATAATCCCAGCGTCCGCAACCGGCTCATTCAACTCGGCAAGTTCGTCAGCCAAGATCCCAAAGCCCCCGATGAGGCCCACTATCGCAAGGCCCTGGAGCTGGGCCTGGACCGTAGCGACCTGGTGATTAAGCGGTACTTAAGCGGCGTCATGCGCCTGGTAGCCGCGAAAGTTCCGACGCCCCAACTCCCCGCGACGGTCACCAAGCAAGAGCTGCAGGATTACCTGACGCGAAATCCCCAGGCCTTCCTGACGCCTCAGCAGCTGAAAATTTCGCAAATTTATTTCAGCCGCGACAAAAGAAAATCCCAAGCCGAGGCCGATGCAAAGACGCTTTTGAAGCAACTGCGGGCCGAAGGCAAAAAGCCCGAAGAGATCGCGGACCAGGGCGATCCCTTTCTCGAAGGGAATCATTTCCCTTGGCTCAACGAATCCTCCCTCCAGCGTTCCTTCGGAGCGGCCTTCACCCAACACCTGCAAAATCTCCCGGCAGGAACCTGGACCGGGCCGCTGCCCTCTAGTTACGGTTGGCACCTGGTCTTCATCGAGGGGATTCGTCCACCCGAGGTTCCAGCCCTCGAACAGGTCGCCAGTCAGGTAAGAAACGCGATACTCAAAGAGCGGGAGCAACAGCGACTCGCCGCTACCTTGCAAGAGCTCCGCTCGGGTTATGCGATTCGCGTGGAGGATGGGGAAGTCCATGCCAATGGCCCGATTTAACCGAATTTTAAGAGGCCTGCTCCTCGCAACGGCCTTGGCGCTCGGGGGCTCCATCAGCGCGAAGGCCCTCGCCCATCCCCTCGCCCCCTCCTTATTGGAAATCACCGAAAGGGGTGGCGGAGAATCCGAGATCCTATGGAAGACCCCCATTTCAAAAACCCCCAGCGACGCGATGAAGCCACTCTTGCCCGAGGACTGCCGAAAAATCCAAGACATCGACATGAAACGGGAGAACACCGCCTACATCGAGCACTGGCGCGTGGCCTGCGAAAAAGCCTGGGCGGGAAGCTCGGTGGGCGTTCAGGGATTCTCCTCCAGCCAACCCAACGTGATCGTACGCATCGTCTTGGCGAACGGCCTTGTCTATCAACAAGTCTTGAACACAGGAACCCCAAGCTTCATCGTCCCCGAACGCCCCCAGGTTTGGGACGTATTTAAAAATTATTTTACCTTGGGAGTGAAGCACATCCTGACGGGTTGGGACCATTTGCTTTTCGTCCTGGGCTTGGTGCTGCTGGTCCGTGGACGACGCCAGTTATTATGGACCATCACCGCCTTCACCTTTGGCCATAGCATCACCCTGTCCTCCGCCGTCCTAGGCTGGGTGCACATCCCGTCCGCGCCCGTCGAGGCGCTGATCGCTTTTAGCATCTTGATCCTGGCGGTGGAATTATTGCGAAAGCAGGACGGAAAAGGAACTTTCTTCCATCGCTATCCCTGGGCCCTCGCCTTCAGTTTCGGACTCTTGCACGGCCTGGGTTTCGCGGGGGCCCTGGCGGAAGTTGGCCTTCCTGTCGGCGAAATTCCCATGGCCTTGTTCTCCTTCAACGTGGGGATCGAATCTGGGCAACTGCTGTTCATCGCCGGGATCCTGTTGATACAAGCGCTCTTGAGGCCGCTGCCGCTTCCTTCCATCGCGAAAAAAATGGAGATCCCGGCCTACGGCATCGGGTGCCTCGCCTCTTTTTGGTTTTTTGAAAGACTTGCCAAACTCTGGGATTCTTAATGGCCGAAGAAAACAATCATCCCTCGGCGAATGCCCGTCGGAAGCCATCGTGGGCGCGGGGCTTTCAATGAGAGGCAATCCAGGGTGAAGCGTCTCCCGCCCCGACGACGAATGAAAGGCGCGAAATCGACATCTTTGATTATTTTTTTGATTCCTCGTGATATTAATCGAAAAATCCATCCTGACTAAAGGGAGATTCCCATGAAATGGTCCTTGATCGCGGTTACCTTAACTTCCCTCTTCTGCCCCCCTGTCATGGCCGCCGTTAACATCTACGGCCCCGGCGGCATGACTTGCGCGAGATACACCCAGTCCCCAGATTCCGACAAAGATGATTTCAAGTATTGGGGATTGGGCTACATTTCCGGAATCAACTCCATGAAAAACCTGGATATCGTCCGAGGCAAGGATCAAGCCTCCATGTTCCAATGGATCGATAATTATTGCAAAAGCAATCCCCAATCGACCTACAATGGAGCTGTGGATTCACTCATCATCGAAATCAATAAGCTACAGGTGCCTTCCTCGTGAAAAGAGGCGAACCATGGGGTCAATCAACATCAGCCTAGTCGCCTTCGCCATTATTTTCGGCGGAGCCCTGTTGGGCCTCCTGCTTCGCGCTGTTTTGCCCAGCCACCATTTGAGCCCAGAATCGAAAGACGTCGTGAAGCTTGGGATGGGGTTGGTGGGCACGGTTGCCGCTCTGGTTCTGGGCCTGCTGATCGCCTCCGCGAAGGGTTCCTACGACTCGCAGAGCAACGAATTGAACGAGATGGCCTCCAAGATCGTATTGCTTGATCGTGTGCTCTCGCACTATGGGCCGGAGACCAAGGAAATTCGGGATTCTCTGCACGCCGTCGCCGTCTACAACCTTGAAAACCTCTGGTCGAACGATGCCTCGAGCCGCGTGCCCATGGAGGGGCCCGCCGTGGGAAACGAAGTCATCTACGAGAAAATACAAACGCTTACCCCGGCAAACCCCGAGCAAACGTCGCTGCAAAACCAAGCCTTGGGCCTGATCATGTCCCTCGCCCAGACTCGGTGGCTGATGTATGCGCAAAGGGCCGCATCGATATCCACGACTTTGTTGGTCGTCCTGGTTTTTTGGCTCGCGATTATTTTCATCAGCTTCGGGCTATTTTCGCCGCGGAACATCACCGTGGTCGCGAGCTTGTTCTTTTCCGCGCTGGCTCTCTCTTGCGCGGTCCTGCTGATCCTGGAAATGTCCGCGCCCTATTCGGGACTCATTCAGATTTCCAAGGGCCCGCTGCGCGCGGCGATATCGCATCTAGGTAAATAAAGGAGCCGAATTTTGCCATCATCCAAAACTCTCCGAGTGGTTGCCCTCTTCAAAGCCAAACCCGAACAGGTCGAGGCGCTAAAAAATTTTCTCGCGAAACTAATGCCCCCGACCCGCCAAGAACGGGGATGCCTTCGCTATGAACTGCATCAGAACAACGCGGACCCCACCGATTTCGCCTTCATCGAGGAATGGGAAAACGACACGAGCCTCGATGCCCATTTAAAAAGCCCGCATGTCGAGGCCGCATTGCCACTGGTGGGGGAATATCTCGCCGCACCCGTCGATATCCGGCGCTATGGGCTGGTTTGAACGTCCTGGGTTGAACAAGCGGGGATCGATAGCCCGGAAAGGCAAGGGAGCCACGGGAGATTCCATGCGGCACCCCTGTATATGGGATCGCGAAGCTAGGCGCTGAATCAGCGGCCCTAGGTATTCCTTGTGGGCCCCGCGTCCCTGGAAGGCCCTATGGACCTTGCGGGCCCGGCGGCCCAACGGGAACCACAGAACCTTGTGGACCTTGCGGGCCTTGAGGGCCACGGAGATTGCCCCAAGCGAATTTGCCGCCCTGGTTGCCGGCGCCCAGGGCCAGTCCCACACTTGCGGAGCTTAATTGGATCGCAAAAACAGCAACAAACAGAGAATCTTCTTCGCAACTTAAGACTGGGACAGGTTGGGATATTGTGGCATAATCGAAAACGAGCATGAAATTATTCAAGTCCATCTTCACGGTCCCCATGCTAGCGTTAGCGCTTGCAGGCGGTTGTAGCAATTCCGGAAAACCTCCTGAATCGCCCCCCGAAAATAATCCAGCACCGTCACAAAACAACCCTTCGACTCCTTCCGCTCCCACCGGAACCGTCACCAATCGAACGGAACAAGTCGGCGACGTCGCCTACAAGATGTACCTCCAAGAAAATGCGAACGGTACGAACCGCAAAGGCATTGTGCTCTTCGGAAGCGGCAACAGCGAGGATGACCCGACTACCGGAAGCCTGGATGGCGCTTTGGAAAACAACGCCGCGAGCGAATTAGCAAAAGCAGGCTATGTCGCCGCCGTCGTCGCCTATCGCGACGAACCCGCCGTGAAGGTCGATGACGATTGGAACAGAAACTGCGAAATGCTGGCCACCGACATGAGCCAGGTCGCCGATCGTATCATCGCGACGGTGGGCGGCGGACTAAGCCGCAACCGAGTCGTGACCGGCGGGGTTTCTTACGCCTCTTATGCCCTCCTCACCAATATCGGCGGTAGCAATACCCTCGCGGATCCCCGGGGGGTTTTGGCCACCTGCGGAGCCACCCAAGATTTGAATCCCAAGATCCCGATCTACAGCCTCAATTGCTCGCCGAATCCCGAGGGCGATTTCAACGGCCAGGCCTTGATCGAAAAAATTCCCAATCCCAAGGTCAAGTCGGACAGCGGATTTTTCGCCGACACAACCTGCAACTCCCATTGCGGCGGCAACACGAACGCCTGGACGGCCAAGCTCGTCGAACGCGTTCAACTTTGGTTGCCCTAACCAGCACTCATCATTTCAAAACGGAAAGCGCCTCCCATGCGAAGATCAAATGGAATTTTGTGCCTCGGTTTAACCCTCGCGATTTTGATCAACGCCCTTCCTGTGAAGGCTCAGGAGAACGAAAAGGATCTTGCGCAAAAGAGCCAAAATCCGGTCAGCGATCTGATCAGCCTTCCCTTGCAAAACAATACGACATTTACGACCGAGCCAGGCGGCGATGTGCAAAATGTCCTGAATATCCAACCGGTCATCCCGGTGAAGGTAGGACCTCTCAACATCATCAACCGCATCATCCTGCCCATCGTCTCGCAACCGGAGGTCGTGCCGGGCGGGCCCAGCGCCTTCGGGATGGGGGACATCAATTATCAACTGTTCTTTTCGCCCGCGAAATCGAACCACTTCATTTGGGGCGTCGGCCCCATCGCGATCTTCCCCACCGGTACCGACGTCTTGACCGGCCAGGGTAAACTCAGCATAGGCCCAACCGCCGTCGCGCTCGGCGTCATGGGGCCTTGGGTGGGCGGGCTCTTGATCAACAACGTTTGGTCGGTGGCCGGCGACAACACGCGAAGCAGCGTCAACCAAATGTTGATGCAACCTTTCGTCAACTACAACCTGCCACACGGATGGTTCGTGACGACCTCCCCCATCCTAACCGCCAATTGGGAGGCGCCCAACAGCAATCGCTGGCTCGTGCCGATAGGCGCCGGCGGCGGCAAGATCCTAAAAATCGGAAGCCAGCCGATCAACCTCAATAGCCAGATGTACTACAACGCACTCCGGCCCAAGGGCGTTGGGGAAGTCACCTGGCGAGTCAGTCTAGCCTTTCTTTTTCCGAAGAAACCTTGAGGGAATAGAGGCGACGCCTCTTCGTTAATAATTGCTTTGAAAAAGGCCCGTCTGGTGTTGCTGGGCTTGGTTTTGTAGTTGGTTGAACTCCGAGCGATATTTGCAGGCATAAGAAGAGCCGGCATTGGCGAAACCATAGGTGAGAATCAAGCGGTTGAGCATGTAAGTTCCCGGGGCCAACAAGACTTTCTGTCCGCCGCCGCCAAGATTTTGCGCCGCATCCAGCTTGAAAAATACATAGGCCAGTGTCTGCCCCGCGGTATTCTGCTTATCCTGGTCATACTCCAGCCAAACCTCGCGATTCAAAACCATGCCTTCGGCGAAGGCCTTGGACAGGCGCGCCCAGTTTTCCAGGAGGGAATTGGGTTTTTTGACCTTGCCGTCCTTGTCTACCTTGGGCTGCGGAAAAGCCGGGGCTTCCACCCCAAGCAAGGCAACCGTTTCTCCGCCTTCCAATAGCAAATGCCCCCCGTCGATCACCTGGACGACTTTTTGTGCGCTTTGAGCCGGCAGAGCTGAGGGCAATAATAGGAATATCGAAACCAATAGAAACCGCTTCATCAAGGCACCTTTTCCCCGAATTAGTTGTAAAATGGTAACGCCACCCCCCAAACGCCACAAGCCTTTTTAAACGGGACAATCAGCGAATCCTTGGGGTGAATTCCAACTCCCCTTAAAACCGCTTGAGGACAGCTTGGTAAGCGGCGCGCAAGTAATCGCGATCGACCTCTTCCGGAATCGAACGCTGGCAGCCTCGATCAACCATGTCGGCATGAAGCCTCAAGACCGCGCGATCTTCGTCGGATTGGACGAAGGGAACAATGATCCCGATGGTTTCCAGCAGAGTGACCATCACCAACGGGCTTTGAATGCCGTTTTGTCGAATCAGATTGAAAGCCGTGTTGACCATCTTGGGGAAGGTGATGGTCTTGATGATTAGGCGAAGTCTCTTGTCGGAATCGTATAGATAGGGCGAAGGCCATTGAATCCTAGTCAACTCAATGAGCCCTTGCCCCAGGCGATTCAAGCAACGAGTCGCGGTGAAGGGATCATTGATCGCGGGAGAAAGCGCGCGAACGGCCATCTCGACCAGCTGGTTGATGGCGAACTCGACGTCCTGGGTCAGGGTTCGTTCGAATCCCAGGAAAATCGCGTCGTTCACATGACGATCCAAGGCTCCCGAATCCCGGGAAGCCGGCCAAACGGAGGCTAGCGGGGTGCCCGCAACGATAAATTCGCCGGGCCTCGGGTGAATCCGCAAAATCAAATCGTTCTTTCGCGCCAATTCCAATAGGTATTCGTAGTCGATGGCCTGCAAATATCCGCTTTCCTTGGAAAGAATGGGGCGGGCTTCCTTGGCGAAGCTCGGCGGAACATCCCTTTCACAGCTAAAATCTTCGGAGGAAGGAGCCGCCTGTAACAATTTTTTGGGGAAAAGTTTCTCCACCGCATCCGAAAAATCGCGACTCACACGGGCCATCACTCTCGAGACATGAATCGAACTTGAGATATGGTGGACGAAAAGAATCAAAAGGAAAGTATCGACGACGCCCAGGATTCCAAAGACCAACATGGAAAAATAGGGGATGAAATTTTCACCCATCCTGAAACGCACCGCGAAATCAAAGGCGCCGGTGGCGAAAAACATGCCCATGATGAACTTGGTCGTCGAATCGCGAAGGAAATTGCGAAGCAACCGGGGCCCGAACTGCTGGGACGCGAGGGTCAAGGTCACGATTGTGACCGAGATGATCAAGGCGACGGCGGCCCCCATGGTCGCCGCCATGGTGGTCAGCATCGATTTGGCCCATTCGGGATTCCCCCGGAAAATATACCCCAGATGAGCGGTAGACCAGGCCTGGGCATGGCCGTCGAGTTCAACCATGAAATTTCCCAGGAGGAAAAAGAATAGTATCAAGACCGAAGGGATGAACCAAAATCCCTCGCGGATTTTATTCCAACGGCTGGCGACATGAATGCGCATGGTTTATTCTAGGTTTTTATTCCGGCTTTGAATATCGCTTTTATTTGCCCAGTTTCGGGGCGATGTCTCGGAACCAAGCAGCTCCAGGCCTCAACCGTCGCGGATTCCGAAGCGACGTTTAGGCGAGTTGGAATTTCAGGCAACACCCAACTCGTCCAAGCGATAAGCCATGGGTAAGCGCAAAACAAGGGGGCAGTCATGGACCAAATTCCACTCAGTACGGACTTGGATCGCACCGGCTTGATTTATCGAATGAACGCGGGATACCGATTCCGATTCGCCGGGAGCAAGGCGCAAAACGACGGCATTCAGGCCGAGATGGATATCGGTTATCGCAGCCGCCGTTTTTTCGAAGACCGATTCTCCCTGGAGAGCGGGAGCACCATCGACCTGTTTGGGGAGACCGAGCATCTAGGCGCCTACCTTCAGCTCAACTACCATCACCGCGACCACTGGATCTTCTCATTGCGGGCCATGGGCGGCGGCGTGAGCGACAATAAAGAAACCAAACCCACGGCGACGGAGCCCAATAGCCCCAAGAATTCGGAAGACGGTGATGACTTAGGGGAAAATTTCGGATTCTCCCTCATGGGCGCTTACCGACTCGACGCCAACTTCATCCTCGGAGCGCGCCTCGGATACCTTGGCGAAGCCTTCGGAAACGGACCCGGCGACCAGGGCACGCAGCACAGCCTGACCATGCTCGCGAATTTGGCCTATCAATTCTAATCCGTCATTTCTTCATACTATAAGTGATCGTGGCGATGGCGGCGCCCTGGGGGTCTTGGATGATGCAAAACCTCCCCACGTCGGGAATGTCCTGGGGCGGGACCATGATCTTTCCGCCCAACTCTTGGGCGTTTTTCGCGGTCTCATCGACGTTATCCACCGTCACATAACCCCACCAAGAAGTCGGAACGGGCTTGTCCTTCGTCGCCTGGAAAATACCGCCAATTTGACGGTCCCCAACGGAGAAAATCGTATAATCCACGGCAGGATTGGGGAATTTTTTAAAGGTCCATCCGAACAGAGTGCCATAGAACTTCTGAGCCGCGGCGGCGTCGCTCGTCGTCAATTCGCTCCAACTGAAAGCCCCATGCTGATTGCATTTTTCGTCCATAGATAACTCCTTCTTTTAAATTTGATGCGGAAATCCTAAGTTCTATAGTTGCCCAAGGCAACCTGGTTTTACCGCAAGGTCATCCCCGGCGCCTTTTTCCCTTCTTTTGGCTTTCGAATTTTCATTTTATCGGGTTAGATTCGATTTTCACGAACGCAGGAGAAATTGCCATGCCAGAGGTCCCTGAAATAGACCCTATCCGGGCCAAGGAGTTGCACGACGCGAAACAAGCTCTTTTCGTGGATATTCGCGACCCTCTCTCTTATGAACGGGCACATATTCCCGGTGCCTTCCCCTTGAACGACGAGAACTTGAAGGATTTTCTCTCTCAAACCCAAAAAGACCGTCCCGTCGTTGTATGTTGCTATCACGGCAATTCCAGCCGAGGGGCAACGGCCTTCTTGTTGCAGCAAGGATTTCAAGAGGTCTATAGTCTGCAGGGCGGTTTCGAGGAATGGCGGACGCGATATCCGGAGGCAAAATCATGAAACATCGATGGACACTCTTTCTTTTGGCAGCATCCTTATTATGGGCTACCCCCTCCTGGGCTTCGGAAATCTTCGGCAAGATCTCCTACAAAGGCGCTCCCTTGAAGAATGCGGACTTAAGCGTCAACGAGAAGGCCAGCAAAACCAACGAATTGGGCTTCTATTCGGTCAACGTCGATCCGGGCTCTTACGTGCTCAAAATCAAGCTGCCCGACGGCACCAGCCGAGACGAGAAAATCGACGTCTTTCCCCAACCCACCGAAAAAAACTTAAAATTGGAGTAGCCCTTGGCCGCTGAAGAAACCCCTCCGCATAAGTGGGACTTGATCGCCAAGGCCGCCACGGCCATCGGCGCCCTCTTGGCGGGAGTCGCCATTCCCATCGTCATCAATTACAACCAAGAGAAGAACCGCGAGACCCAGCTCTACGTCCAGATCATGACCCAGCGAGAACAATCGGACAGCACCTTGAGGTCGCAGATGTTCAACGCGCTGATCGGCAGCTACTTCGGCGACGACATCCTCAAGGACCCGGAAAAGCAGATGATGTACCTGCATTTGCTTTCCCTCAACTTTCAGGAATTCTTCGACGCGCGCCCACTCTTCGAAGATCTCAACCGCCGTGTGAACCCCGAGCAAAAGGCGAGGCTCTTGGCCATTGCCAAAGATGCGGCGGATCGGCAAGTCAACCTGCTCACCAAGCCGGACAATGAGCCCACCGAACTGCAGCTCTGCGTCGAATCGAAGGACGACTGCAAGAACATGACGACCTTCAGCCTGAAGGGCAAAGACGGCGTCTATCCCTTCGCGGTTCGACTCCAGGAAGTCACCCCTTCCGAGATTCGAGTGAGGGTCAGCTCGGCGAGTGAAAAATTCAACTTCAAGACCATCGAATTCACCGTGTCCTACTTCGACACCCCGTTCATGAACAACACCAAGCTGATGGATGGAAGCCGCTTCTCCTTCGTACTGGAAAACGCGGACGCGGACAGAAAAATCGCCTCGATCGAGGTGGTGGCATTCCCCGAGGAATACATGAACCTGCGCGATCGCCCCTATTTCGACGAAATGCTCTCTCGTCTCGGGTCGAAGGGCGACATCGGCAAGGGAAAATAGATCAACTCTCTCTCATTTCACCCGAACCCCAATTTGGCGAAAAATCCGCCCTTGTTGGGCGATCTCGCCGCTTCCCGCTGTTCGTAAAGCTTCTTGCGCCCCCCCAGGTTGCGGTAGCGGCCTTGGTATTCCTCTGGCAGCACCGCGCAAATCTCCTGCACGATTTTCCACCCCTTGTCGAACAGGCCCAAGGCCTCGTCCTTTTTCTTCCGCTTCAGGCAAGATTGGGCCCAGCCCTGGTAAACTTCCCAGAGAAGCTCTCGATAATGAATTTTCAGGCATTCCGCCTCCAACTCGGCGTAAAGGGGGGAGGGATCGGGAACGGTGGACACCTTCGCTTGAAGCAAACGCAAGCGGGTCCCGAATTCATGGTCCTTGCCTTGGTATTTCACCTTCTCGAGGTGGGCGCGGCATTTGTCGATTTTTCCCTGATCATAGGCGATTTCCGCCAGCCCGTAATGAGCCCAGGACCGAAGTTCGTCGTCCTCCTCCTTGGCCGCCTGGCCCTCCACTTTAATGAAAAATTCCTCCGATCCCTGGAAACTTCCGAAATCCCTCTCCCAATAGGCTCGCAATAAATGAAACCATCCCACCAGGAGGCCCTCGGAAAGCTCCTGACTGATATTTAGGCCTTCATCAATGCACTCCCTGGCGAACTCCCCCATCCCCAGCATGAGATAAACCGTGCTCTGCCTTAGCAGGTTATGCGCGACATCCCGTCGGTTTCCGAACCTTCTTTGGTAGGACACCACTTTCTGCAAAATCGACAGTCCCTCGGCGTAACGATTTTCCTTGAGCAAGGCGGTGAGCAGGTTGCCCATGGCCGAGAACAAGGCGTTCAAGGCGCCGGAATCCTCGGCAAGATGGACGGCCTGCTTTAAATACAGAATCGTTTCCTCGTAGCGCGAGGCGCGAATGCAGGAAAATCCGAGGCCGTTGAGCAAGGAGATCCGCTCCGCGACCTTTTCCGGAGCCAGGGTCGCCAGTTTTTCGGTGAAAAACCCGATGGCCTCGTCGTGTTGCCCGATCAAGGAGAGGGACAGGCCGAGGTTGTTGTTGTTGACCTTCGCGCGATCTTCCGGGCACAGCTTCGCCTCCCACCCCAGGGTCTTTCGAAACCTCGCGACCGCGGCTTCCGCCTCGCCCTCGTGAAGCTCGATGTTTCCCAAGGCGTTCTCGATCAGGATGCACTGAAGATTTTCGGCGGCGGGAATTTTTTGTAGGGCCTCTTGATAGCTCGCACGGGCCTCCTGATAACGCGTCATCCGATAATAAAACCAACCCACGGTTTCATCACGCTCCCAAGAAGGATATTTCTCCAATTTTTTTGGATAGGCCTCGGCCTCCTTATAGTTTCCCGAAAGGACCAATAGCCGAAAGGCCTTGAGAGTCAGGTTTTGCCAATCGTCCGATCCTTCCTCGAGAAGATCCGCGGCTTTCTTGATGCAGTCGCAGGCCGTCGCGATTTTGCCTTCGCCCTCCAATCCGGTTCCAGCCTGACGGTAATAGGCCACCGCTTGGGAATTGAATGATAAGCCAGCTCCTGCAGTTGAATGCCCGGAAGTTTCGCGAACCCCCGGGTGATCTTTTGATGCAAGAGACGCCGCCTCTCGGGCTCGAGGCAACCGATCAAATCCAAGGCCAAGGCCTGGCTGGAGACGTGGTAAATCGGCTCTCCATAGGGATTTCCGCTCAGCAAGCCCAATTTCAGGCAATTTTCGGCCAGCTGCGCGAAACCGGCGGATTCGATCTCGAGGATTTGACGGAGCTCCGGTTCCGAGGCCGAGCGAAACAGGAGAGCCAGGATCAAAAGAAGCTCTTCCTCCTCGGGCTTCAAGCGTTTGATTTTTTCCTCGTAGAGCAGGTGAATTTTTTCGGGACGCAATAGGTTTTCCAGGCTCTCGCCGCGAAAAAAATGGGGCGCGAGAAACCGCAACCCCTCCACTATGAGCAGGGGAAGGCCTCCAGAATACCGGAACAGGATATCCGCCAAGTTCTCGACGGGGATGCTTTCTCCCAAGACCAGCTTGAGATAGTGCAAAACTCCCTTGGAACTCAGGTGAGGCAGGCGAATGCTTTCGGGGAACTCCTCTTCGGTGGCCACCAGGACGAAGAGAGGCGCCGCCTGGCCCGTCTCGCGCAACTTTCGGGTATGGCCCTCCAAAGCAAGCACGAGACCGCGCAGGTCATTGTCCGCCTTATGAAAATTGTCGATGAGCAGGCAAATAGGGGCCTGCTTCGCCGCCTCCAAGATGGCATCCATTCGCAGACGGGTCTGCCAATCAAGATCCAATCGATCGCCCGAACTCGCCGGCAGATTCAACCACTGCTCCAGCTTGGGCCAGGACGGAATATTCCAATCGCAGTTGATTTGCAAAAAGCGAATTTCCTTCACCTGGATGACGTGGCGAATTTCCTCCACCACCCGGCTCTTTCCGATCCCCGCCTCTCCCGAAATGAAAGCGACGGAGGAAAGCGCCTCTGGTTCCGAGGTGAAAAGAACCTTTTCCATATGATCCTGCAGGGGTCGCAAAACCTCCTCGCGGCGCTCCACGACCGGTCCCTCAATGGGAATTTGGGCCTGGAGTTCCTCCTCTTCCTGGCGATACCTGCCACCCGTCGCCAAGTTGATGAAGTTCAGGACCACACGGCTGTTGGAGAAACGATCCGACGGATTCTTCGCAAGGAGTTTTTCGGTGATCTCACGGAGGTAGCCCGGAATTTCAAGCCCCTTCCAAACGCTCGGTGGGATACTGCCCGAGCGATGCCACTCGATCACGTCTTCCTGATCGTAGGCGTTAAAGGGCAACCGATGGGTGAGACAGAATAAGGCCATCATCCCCAAGGAATAAAGATCCACCCGATGGTCCAATTTCCCGTTTCTCGCCAGAACCTCCGGCGCGATGAAGGCGAGGGTACCCCCAAATTGTTGGGGAAGCGCCTTTAGCCTGACCGCCACGCCGAAATCCACGATCTTGACGTTTGGATGACCGTCCTGGTCCTCGACCAAA